>CALIQO010000427.1 GCA_938044055.1 uncultured Saprospiraceae bacterium | reverse complement strand
GTACTGTCACTAATATTTAAAGATTCTACATTAGCAAAACGAAGCATATCTATATTCTGGTTTTCTAAAGGGCAACTTGCATCTTATAAGGTTTATATTTTTAATACTGTGGAGAGATCCCTATTTATCTTAATTTTATTTTTGGCAGATATGGCTATTTATTTAAATTTATTATCGAAATACTTTATCCGAATTGCCAGGTAAATACTTATTTAATCAATCACAGTTCTAAATCTGAATTATGTTTACTAGAAACTACTTATTATTTTTAATCTTAATGATAAATGTTATCACCCTTGAAGCGCAATGCGATGATTCGGCGGGTAAGTTCGAGGACTGGTCGGCAACTGAATACGAATCGAATGGGCAAGTTTTTGAAAATGCTGTATTGTTACCGGAAGGCTTTGTACCTTTTTTCAGAATCTTCACCCTTTTAGGAAATGCAGAACTACAAGCTGCGCTTGAATCTAGCGAAGATCCATCCATTATTTCTGATGTTTATTTTGGAGTAAAAAGATCCGATGAATCAGCCTCTGGAGATTTTTCTTTACATATTGGAGGGAATGAATTAGACACATATACAGATTTGGTTTATATCGGTGAGTGTGATGATGTTGCTGACGAGATTAAGTTTAAGTGCAGACATTTAGGAAATACTCCTGATACTATGTTTATAGCAGCCATTACGATTGAAACTATAGGAGATATTGATCTGCAAGTATTAGAAGATTCAATTAACTATAAATCCTACGGATCATTACAAATGATTTCCGTATCTGAGGATGAGGGTTTTACTGAATGTACAATACCAATGACTGCAGGTAATCAAGAATTAGAGGCAGATTCGATTTTTCTTCTTATATCTGTTTTATCTGATGCAAGTGCTACAGGTGACAGAGGTTTTCTGATAGATGATATACAACTTTCGAATTCTTCTACGTCTGTGGATATTTTAAACTTCACCGATCAAATAGCCATATATCCATCACAAGTAACGGATAATCTATTTATAGAATCAGAAAGAAGTGTAAGTCAGTATATGGTCTATAATGTCTTAGGACAAAAAATGATGGAAGGGACCTTAAATGGTGCCAATAGAATTGATGTATCAACATTACAGAAAGGAAATTATTTTATAAGGATGGAAATTGAGAATTCTGTTGAGACCAGGCCCTTTCAAAAATATTGAAGATAAAATCTCAAGAATTATATTAATCATCTCTATTCTATTTATTACCTCATTTTAAGATTTAAGGCAGGTAATTAAACCTGCCTCCCGATGCCTTGTATTCAGATGTTGGCTTATTTCAATGTATTAAAATTTTAGCCTTGAAACTTCTGGTTAAACTTTATTCTGCTGTAAGCCTAAAAATATTTTTCTACCCATCTAACATTAAAAGCTTACTTTCGCCCGAATTTTTAAATGAACCATATGAATGAGTTAGAAAAACTAAGCTATAGTTTAGGAATTAATATTGCGAGAAGCCTTCAGAACCAAGGAGTAGATGCATTGGATGCACAGGTTTTCAGCCAAGCCGTAGAAGATGCTTTCTCTGGAGCAGAATTAAAAATGAGTGAGAACGAAGCAGGGGCTTTTATCAATCAACATTTTTCTAAGTTGCAAGCTAAGAAACACGAAGGAGCCATAAAAGCCGGACAAGAATTTCTAGCGGCTAACAGTAAAAAAGAAGGTGTTGTTACACTAGGCAGTGGACTTCAATATGAAATCATAAAAGAAGGTTCAGGAATCAGACCCAACATCAATAGCACCGTTACCACTCACTACCATGGAACGACGATAGATGGAAAAGTTTTCGATAGTTCGGTGCAGCGCGGAACGCCTGCTTCGTTTCCAGTGAATGGGGTGATTGCAGGATGGACGGAAGCATTGCAACTTATGCCACTGGGATCTAAGTGGAAACTATTCGTTCCATCAGATCTAGCTTATGGAGAAAGAGGTGCTGGACAAGATATCGGACCACATACAACGTTGATTTTCGAAGTAGAGCTTCTGGCGATTAAGTAGGGTTAATTAAGATCACTTAATAGAAAAATTTCCTGGATGCGATGTTTCATTTTATTGAAACATCGCATCCATTTCTATTACATTCTGTACCAGTTCAAGGTAGTACGGGTTTTCCTTCACACCGAAGGGCGCAATCATCGTGAGAAATAAAGTCTTCTTTTTATTAGCTGGATGCAGGGAAAAGGTGTGTAACTTATTTCTTAAGTTTTTAGCATAAGACTTATCGATGGTATATGTGTTGTGAGAAAACTTAATCTCACATACGTTGACTATCCGATCTGTTCTATCAATTACCATATCTATCTGTGCACCTTGGTCTTGATCGCTTATAGACCAGGTACTGGTTTCTGATTCTATGGCCTCTATGTTTAAAGCCCTTTTTATCTGAATGATATGTGAGAAACACAATCTTTCATATGCGAATCCTGACCAGCTTATCCATGATGGGGATCGTACAATCTTACTCCAGGTAGATTTATTTCTCTTTCCTTTTGCCACCATAAACTTGTGGTAGAATATGGAGAAACTGTCTGTAAGCTTATACTGTGACTTACTCTTCTTATAGGA
>CALIQO010000426.1 GCA_938044055.1 uncultured Saprospiraceae bacterium | reverse complement strand
TCCAGTTGTTCTTTGCGTATTAACTGTCAAGGCTTCTCCGTTTTGTCCATTGGAATAATGATAAAATGATCCAGATATATAATGAATAGAATGTCTCCATCTATTGATAAGTGGCAGTTTATAGTAGACTTTCACTCCGGGCTTATATGATGTCCGTACCGGACTACTTTCTTCATAAAACATCCGCAGTCCTAAATCCATGTTTAGTTTAATCATGAAATTATCGGCATACGACATGTCAAGTGCTCTGACTAACCATGGCTCCCATACATAGCCGTAAGAATCAAGCATAAAATAATTAGCGCTTACGTAGCCATCCAGAATGTAATTTGAATTATTCACTTCATTTTCTAACTGCTTATAATGATTAAGGAACAACGCAGAAATTTTCCCTTGCTCGGAAAACAACTTTACCAGTTCTTTAAAATGAAAGGTCTGAACCACTTTACTGGAATCTTGACTGAAACAGGAACAGCTCGATAAGAGCATAAAGGATAATAGAAGGTTTTTCATGAAGGTGCTATTGAGTTATCTGTAACGAAAAGGATTACGAGAATAGCCCCTCTCTCAACATACAAGCTCTTCATATCAATGGCTATTACACAATCTTTTAAATCTGTATTAAGATAATCAGAAAGTTAGTATCGAAGTTATAGCTTGTAGTTTTTTCCTAGCTATTGGTAATAATATTTAGTGCATAACAGTGAGTTACTCGGGTAGTGAGATGAATACATTCTAATTAGAATTGGTTGATTCCAATGGCTTCAAGAAGTTATGTTTTGTATGTCTGAAAAAAAACTACTGAATCACCACTGTTAGCGAGAATAATAATAGGTGCAATCGGAGAGTCATAAAAGTTGTTTGTCCCTACTACTTTATATAATCTGAATGGTTACAGATTATACTGGGTAATTATTCATTGTTTATTCCTACCATATTTAGAACCTCACTCCTCCTGGAAATAGGAATCGTAGACAATACGGATGTTATCGCATAACGTAAAATTCACATTGTCTCCAGAAATATCGAAACAACCTTTAAAATAATCATCCCTGTACCATTCAGAATCATAACCTTCTATTCCTTTTTCAATTCTATCGATTACAGATTTATGTACAGGTATGGCTTGGCTCGGATACATTTGGGCATATTGAGTAATGCTTCTGTCCATTCTTTTGTATAGAAAACGGTTGACGAGATTACTGGATTCCGCGTCTTCAAGTTCAGTATTTAAATCCCACTTGTACATTGTAGATTTGAAGATGTGATCGTCTATAAACTTTTCCATCATCCAATTTAATGGGATGGTGCTATTGAGATTGTTGCCTCCGACATCTGAGTGCGCTCCCGCAAACCATACCTCTTCCTTCATACCACTTACCATTTGCTTATTAGGGCATTCCATTTCTAAACACTTACAATACAATAGATTAGGTGTAAATATTCTTGCTCTATTATCATCAAGCGCCATAGCATGATAGACACGGTTGACATTGCAGAGTTGATCAAGGTAATTTCCACTGGGGCAGCAATAGTTTTCTTTGTAATCCGGCCACGCAATGGCTTCTACAGTATCGAACAATCCCATGGCTTCGATTACAACCTCTTTATGAAATTTAATTTTCACCCCTTCTTTCTCCTCCCATTCCATAACCTTCCTTCTGAATACTTCGAGTTTTTCATTAATAGATTTACCAGAATTATAAATGGCATAAATCTCTTCTACTAAGTCTTGAATGATGGCTTTCTCATTTTCCTTGACTTGAGGTAGACCAAACAAGTGAATCATTCCAGCAAGTGCTCTCAGGGTAAAAGCTCCACGACTAAAACCAAAAAAGTAAATTCCATCACCTGGCTTATAATGTGTGGAGAGATAACCGTAGCCATCTCTAATATCTTCTGATATACCTGTTCCCATGGCATTGCCTAGGATTTTACCTTCAGTCCCCACTCCAGCATAGTAAGCAGAAACATTTCTGTCATCTATTTTCAGGAGGTTGTTCTTGAGTTTAGCGATATTGGATTGCTCTTCTTCGCCATGACCAGTTCCATCTATAAACAAGTATATATTCTTGGAGGCATCAACTCGATTAGAATTCCTAGAACAACTAAGACCCATCATCAATAGGAATATGCATATCAATCTTATATACATCATATACTGGAATGGTGATACTAAGTGAAGTGTATAGATAAAGGTTTACGACATAAGAAGAAAAAATGCTCAATTACTTATGTTGATACACCCCAGGAATGGACATGATTCAATAAATTAAAATATGCACAAGTGCATAACCAGTCGCACTTGCGCATACGGCTCTTTAAGCAGTTGGATAGAAGAATTGTTCGGAAACAATCTTTCCGTCTTTTACTTTAAAAACACATACTTCTTCATCCACTTTTCTTGGTTGACCTTTCATAGTTATATCCATCTTCATCGAAGCTGTAAAATGATTTCCAGCTACGATCGGACCTTCTATTTCTACGCCATGAAAAGCCTCAACCATGCTATTCCACATTTCTCCTTTCTTCTTGATTTCCTCTAGACCTTCTACTTTCTGAGGAAAACCTTGAGCACCTTCCATCTCTAGGCTTATACAATTGCCATCGTACAATTCTGCAATCGCTTTGTCCCATTGTCCAGTCTTACAGCACTCTGCCCATCTATTAGCTACTTCT
>CALIQO010000425.1 GCA_938044055.1 uncultured Saprospiraceae bacterium | reverse complement strand
TTAATCCACAAATATTTTCATAGAATGGACCCTTCCATCAGGATCTACATACTTAGCAATAACCATTGCTGAATTTACTTGAAGCAATTCTAAATCATATACTTCTTTAAGTGAAGAGACCATTTTATGTCCTAAGTAACTGCCTGCTAAATCATAGAATGACACATCAACCTTTTCTGAAAAAACAGTGTTGATGTTTTCTACTACATCCAAGTGAAATTCAATTTCTTCTTCTGTAGCAAGGGGAGTAAGATTATTGCAATAAAAATCTTCCGTCTGAAAACCGTAATTAGGAAAACTTTCATTTAACCCGAGCTGAACATTAAAAGACTGATTCACCTCTTCAACTTTTTTGCTTAGTTCTTTTATCGCCTTGTCCGAAGTATATAAGAATTCAGTGAATTTACAATCATTGGTTATAGAATAATAATTGTATCCCTCGTAGTGATTAACTGGACTGGATGATATTCCTTCCTGTATATTCTTAGCTATTCCGAACCAATTCAATTCTGCTGGATTCGCTCCAGTAGCATAAAATCGTTGATTACCAGTATTAGGGTTAGTCAGTTGCGATGGAGGATGATTATACATATTAATTTTACGTTTGCCAGATGCATTATAAAATCGAGTAATAGTCGTCCTATTGTTATTGAAAGATAACACCGTATGGTTCTCTTCTTCTTTGTAATTTTTAAATTGCTCGAATGAAATGTTGGTATCTTTAATATTGTGTTCTATAGCATTGCTTATGGTCAAGTTATGATTAACAATTACAACACCAGCTTTCCTCCTTATTGAACTAGAATTATTCCCGACTTGAAATACTTTATGATTATCCATACCAACTAGAATCTTACCCGAGTTTTCATAGACATATAGATCCTTTACATAAGACCTGCTCTTCAGATACGGATTTACATTATCTGAAAGATTCCATGGGGTTGCCCAGTATCTCTCTTTTATAACATTGTGTGAAGTTGCATCACACAAAATAATTCCATTGAAATAATCCCCATTCTCCTCGACATCTGCCGCTACAACCAGTCTATTTCCTACAACCTCTACATCCTTAAACGACAGTACACTGGGCCCTCCAGGATTCGATAACCTAAAATAATCAATCGAATTAATGATGCTACTAAAGAAGTAATAATCAGCAATAAATGAACTCTTGTGCTGATCTGCCACTCTAGTACTCTCACCGACTAGCACAATACTTCCGCCGTATATTTCAGCATCGTGGACTTTATAGTAGTTATGAGCAGAACCATAAACATGACTACCAAAATAAAGAAGTTCTTGAGTGAATACATTCATTAAAAAAGTGGATATAACAACCGAATTAGGCATGTTGAAGTTGCCGCTGGGAAAAGTCTGACTCCCTATCACAAAAAGAGTATCTCCTACTTGCAATATTTTCTCAGGAGTATAGATCCTGCCGAGATTTCCACTCTGAATATCATCGAGTTTTATACGTGTTCTATAATATTCATTCTCCATGGTTTCGTCACTCAGAACCAACGAAAAATCACCACTATAGTCTTCTTCAAACAACGTTGTAAACACCCGTATGTTATAGGACGAATTATTGAATTCAACTTCATCGACAAGAAGGGATCTTTCTGTGGATGGTATGTTAGTTACGGTGTTGGGTTCGAATACAAAATCTTGACAAAGACCGTTTAAAGAAAGCGAAAATAATAGGAGAAAACAAAAGTAATACTTGAGTAAATACATAGTACCAATATTAGAAATTACCAATGGCTAGATAGTCCAGTACAAGGTGCTAGCTATAATACTAGATGATCTTAAACTTATCACTGGTAAAGGAATATGATAATACTAACATTCATATTCTCTCATTGATAAGTGTACCTCTTTTTCTAATAGTTGAGACTTTTTTAATCAATCGTAAAGTACACCAATTACTTTAATAACTGCTTGAGATTCAGCTTGTACATCTTCCCGACTGGGATGGTATGCTCTTTTATGCGGATTGAGTTTCCTTCGATTTCACGTATGTGATTCTTCGCAATAATAAAGGATTTATGAACTTGAAAAAAGAGATCTTCAGGCAATCGACCTAAGAGGTCTGATATTTTTTCTCTTACGGTAACTATGTCTTCCAGTGTAACAATTCTACAATAATTCCCTAGAGCTTCTACATACAGAATGTCATCAAGCACAACCTGGTTATACTTCTTTCCAGATTTAAAAAACATATGCTGAGATTGATCAGAAACAGGTTTCCTTTCCTGTTTAGCGTCTGGTAGAGACAATTTATTTACAGCTTTTATAAACCGCTCTAGGCTGAAGGGTTTAAGCAAGTAATCCACTATATTTAATTCGTACCCTTCAAGTGCATGTTCGCTATAAGCGGTGGTAACAATAACTTGTGGGGGTTGAGCCAATGATTTCAGAAAATCAAACCCCTTTAACTTAGGCATATTTAAGTCGAGAAATATCAAGTCAACAGTATGCTGACGCAAGTAAGCAATGGCTTCAAATGCATCATAGCAATTCTGGACCAACTCCATTTCTTGCATTACATCACAATACCCTTTTATGATATCGTGGGCAATGTGCTCGTCATCTACTATCATATATTTTATCATACTATACTAAGTTTAAGTTCTGCAGTATAGACATTGTTTTCTTGAGAAGTAGATAGCATGTGACGCTGAGGATAGGCCAGTTCCAACCTTCGCTGTAGGTTGCTTAAGCCTATACCTGATCTATCATTTACCTCTTCCACATCATAATTATTAATGACCTTAAAATACACCGATTCTTCTAATGATATAAATTGTACATGAACATATGCGCCTTTCGGCAAATTTTCGACACCATGTTTAAATGCATTTTCGAGAAGGGCAATAAACATAAGAGGCAATACTTGAATGGATTCATTCTCTATATTGACTTCAAACTTTACATTTATTTCCTTGTGGTAACGCATTCTGTGTAACTCAATGTAGTTTTTCAAGTACTCGATTTCTTCCTGGAGTGTCACCCATTGTTTCTGTCCATCATAGATACTATAACGCATCATGTCTGACAATTTCAATATCAACGCTTGTGCTTGCTTACTATCTTTCTCTACCAGGCCATACAAGTTATTCAAGGTATTGAAAAAAAAGTGTGGATTAATCTGGCTCTGTAGATGCTTGAGTTCTATATTGATTTTATCTTTTCTTTGTTTAAGTACAGACCCTACTTGTCCAGCCAACCATTTTACTCCCCAGAAAATTAGCAATGCAAAATATATAAATGCCAGAATTGAAAAAGTAGGTTCTATGTCTTGCACCGATTCTAAATAAGCCAAGCATATCCCTGCCCCTATTGCAAAGATCCAGTATGCCAGCACCCTACTCCATCTTAATCCGCTTACTAACCGTCTAATCATAAGACAAAATTCGGTAAGATTATCTTACGAAACAAATAAGTTGACGAACATACTCTGAAAAGGGATGAACGGTTCCCCTTCAGGTTTGTAAAAACTAGAGCCCCCTTTCATAGGAATCTACCCCTTATAGCTATCCCTTGATCACATATATAATAATGTCCAAGTGAGTGGCTATACATTTGGTTTTAAAATAGATCAACTCATGGACGAATTAATAATTCAAAACTTATCTAAAACATATTCCAATGGAGTCAAGGCCCTACAAAACATAAGCTTAACCATTCCTGTAGGAATGTATGGTCTCCTCGGACCAAACGGAGCCGGAAAATCCACGCTGATGAGAACCCTTGCCACCTTACAAGAACCTGATCAAGGAAAACTACATCTAGGAGATATGGATATTCTTAAAGAAAAACATGCCCTACGGAAAGTACTTGGATACCTTCCTCAACAGTTCGGTGTCTACCCCAATGTTTCTGCCAAAGTATTGCTCAATCACCTGGCTGTCTTAAAAGGAATAACCCATGCAACAGAAAGAAAAGAACGGGTAGATGCATTGCTGCATAATACCAACCTATATACTGTGCGCAATCAAAAACTGAAAGGATTCTCCGGAGGCATGAAGCAACGTTTCGGAATCGCCCAAGCCCTCCTCACAGATCCCAAACTCCTAATCGTAGACGAACCTACTGCTGGACTGGATCCTGCAGAACGGAATCGATTCTACAATATACTTTCTAGTGTAAGTGAAAATACGGTAGTTATCCTTTCCTCACACATAGTAGATGACATCAAGGAACTGTGCACAGAAATGGCAATCATCAACAAAGGTCAAGTGCTCTTGCAAGGTCGACCTCTCGAATTAATTAAAGCCCTCGAGAATCAGATCTATAAGAAAGATGTCCATAAAAATGAACTGCTTTCTTATAAAGAAGAATATCAGGTTATATCTGAAAAACTATTCTTAGGAAAAACAGTCATTCATATTATGAGTGATGAACACCCTCGGAATGGATTCACTGCAATCGAAGCCGACCTTGAAGACGTGTATTTTTCACAATTTGCTAAGGCTATTTAATAAACACTTCCATCCATTTCACCAATCCATAAAAAACTTAAACACTGTGTGGTACGAGATATATAAATTCGAAATTAGATACAGACTTAAGCGTCCTGAAACTTATGCATATTTTTTATTCTTACTCTTATTCTCGCTGGGAAGTGTAGATTTTGTTTTTCAAGGCATAGACTTAGGATCTGTTCACAAGAATGCACCCATCGTAATCGGTAAAACCATGGGCGCTGTGTCGGCCATTTCTATGATTATTGCATCCTTGATAATGGGCATGCCTATCATAAGGGACCACCAGTACGACATGCAATCACTTTTGTATGTCAATCCCATTAAAAAATCAGAATACCTTCTTGGTAGATTTCTAGGTTCATTTACCATCTTATTGTTCGCATTCAGTGGGCTTCCTCTTGGAAGTATGTTGGGAGAATTTATGCCATGGCATGGACCAGAAGACATGATGTCTTTCCGCCCGTTGTCATACATCGTTACTTATATTGAGATTGTACTTCCTACACTCTTTCTAGGTGGGTCCTTGTTTTTCGTTACGGGAGCAATAACTAAAAAAACAATGGTCGTCTATACTCAAGCAATTGTGTTATTCGTCTTTTTTATGCTGACCAAGTCCATCACCCATCCTTTCTTGCAAGGATTACTTGACCCTTTCTCACTGACAACATTGACTCAAGCTACACTATCCTGGGATTCGATTCAGCGCAACGAGAACCTTATTCCTTTTACTGGAATTCTATTCTGGAATAAATTATTCTGGACAACCATAGCTTCCTTTATTCTATGGTATGGATATAGAAAATTCGATCTGGGTTTAGATTCATCTAAAATGAAGAGAACGAAAACCACCATCCATGAAAACGAAAAAGAGACTCAACCTTCTTCAATTATTCTTCCATCGATTAGTACACCGGCTGGCTTTTTATCTTCAGTAAAGCAAGTAATCCATCTTTCTTGGTTCTACTTTATTTCCATAACTAGACAAGTATCCTTTCTTGCTTTGCTTTTCTGCAGCGCCATGATCATATTTATCAATTCTATAAACCTCGGTACTGTACACGGCGTTAATAGTTACCCAAAAGCTTATTTCATTATAGAAGAATTGCAAGAGATGTCAAGCTATTTCTTCATCCTTGTTCTTTTATTATACAGCGGAGAAATCATATGGAAGGAGCGAGATTCTAAATTTAAATCCATCTACGATGCAACGCCTGTTTCTGATTTCACCCACTTGATCAGCAAGTTCATAGGTCTTTCGATGATCTATGTGGTTATGATCCTTTCATTAATTATATATGGCATAGCCTTCCAGCTTCTGCAAGGGTTTACCACTATTGACCTAAACGTATTTCTTCAAGGTTTCTTCTTGGAAGTATTTCCCTTTCTCCTATTATACACCTGTGTCTCTTTTTTCTTTCAAGCGATTTCTAACCGCAAAGTCATAGGAATCATTCTGACTATGTTCTTCTGTATCTGCATCTTACTTCTTCATGCTACAGGCTTGGGAGACAGCTTATATACGTATGCAGGAGGCTTCCTCGGAACGTATTCTGACATGAATGGTTATCCTCAAGGTATTTTTCCGTATGTGTTTATCAAAGCCTACTGGTTCATAATCGGTGGGTTGGTTTTAATCTTAAGTGCTGCTATTATAAACCGTGGAACAGAGACAGGATTAAAATACCGATTGAAAAATATCGGAACTCGTTTACCTAAATCTATGAGATATATTGGACTCATTTTTTTGCTGGCATTTTGTACCATG
>CALIQO010000424.1 GCA_938044055.1 uncultured Saprospiraceae bacterium | reverse complement strand
ACTACTTTGATTTCTTTTTCTGAAGATCCATAGGCATCATTCTCCCGAGCGACGACCATAACTCTTACGGCACCAGAATAATTATTGATCTCTATAGAATGATTTTTCTTTTTATTCTTGTCTAGCAGGAATGGGCCTAGGTGTTTTACTACAGGAACAAATCGTGTCATTTTTCCGCCGCTCTTATCAATGTCACTTCCTGCATCTCCTCCGATACTTATATACTTTTCTATATTTTTCCCCATAGAAATATCTACTTGATCGTATAGGTCCCATGTTTTTATTCCTAGAGATTGTTTAGCATGAAAATGGCCACCAGGATTAGGTGTGTTGAATCTAGTTAACCCTAAGAGGCCTTCGTCTACAACTGCTAGGGTATAGACCATTTCCTTGCCTTCTTTTTCTGACACGGTTACTGTGAATGGTTCTTCTGGGCGTACCTTATCTTTACTAGTGATTTCAGGATTTAGTATTTTATCGGTGTTGAGAATAGTGAGTGGAAGAACTCCATACATCCGCAGAGGTAAATCTTCCGACTGGCTAATTGCGGACTGAATTAAGGTTACATGGGCATAAATATTAGGGGCCATAAACTCTTCAGATTCAATGGTTACAGGTGTGGATTCCTTCTGCCCCTCTACCCAGATTTGATTTAGGATTTCACTTCCATTTTCTATCGAAACAAGAATTTTGGAACCTGTATTACTCGGCACCTGAATCTTAATTTCTTCACCGACGGAATACGTGGTTTTTTCAGAATCAATTTGCATGATTTTAGCAGAACCATCGTTGGATTGAGGGTCGTAATAACTGGTGAAAAACAGGCTTCCTGTACAATGACCCGATTCATCATCACAAGCTCTGATCATGTATCTATAATTATGCAGATTGTCTGGCCGCCAAGAAATTTTTCCAGAAGCATCGGTTTTGAATTTCTTTTTCTCAACAGAACCATAATGGTTGGACTGGTCGTATCGATAAATATTGGACCGAGATCGCGCATACCACCATTGCCACTCTGCTTCATATAACCCGACAGAGATATTCCTGTTGCGGACAGGGTTTCCATCTCGATCCACAACGATCATTTCTATAGGATCTACAGAAGTACGCGGAAGATAATTTCTACCCCACCTACTCTCTGGAATTTTAATTCCTACGTAATGGCTATAAGGGTCTATAGAAGTAGTTGAAAAATCTTCACTGAAATTACCTGAAGGTTCATATACTCGAGTGTTGATTTTCATGTTGAGCTTTCCAGGTGGGTTGAAGTTTTTTCCTCTCTTAATTTCAACATTCGTTTTTCCATCAGCGTCTAATTTTCCATCATAAATGTTAAGAGGGTTGCTTTCTATGGTTCTAGCAGGATCATCCCATGTATATGATCTATATCCTTCGAAGGTGGTTTTTCTGCTGCTATAGGAAACATCAACTTTGGCATTTAGATTACTCGCCGGGCTTCCATACAACCATGCAGCTTCAATCGGCAAGGTCATTGAATTATTTAGAACCATGCGCTTGTCAATCTTAGGTTCTATTTTAAGGCGATTCGGTTTTACTGTTTCTATCCGTAAAGGCTTATGAAAAGTAGCATTGCCTACGGTTACATCTAAGTGCCACACTCCGGTAGGATCATTTTCTTCCGTAGGAATTTTATATGTGTATATTCCACCGAGAGATCTTGTGACGGCTTCTTCTATGTGCTTTTTTCCGCGTGCATCTGTCACTGTAAATGTAACCGGATGATTTTCAGGTATTTTGTTTAACTTATCTTCTAGAATAAAATTAGAATGAATGGTATCTCCAGGTCTCCATACACCTCGTTCTGTATACACCCACCCGTCGATTCCTTCTTTTTTCGTGTGTCCTCCGATGTCAAAATCTGAAACAGAATTCGCATAAGAATCAGCAATGGAGAGGTAGCCGTATTGGTTGTTGTTTTCTACAACAATAAAGCTTGCCTTTCTAGGAATCTTGTAAGAAACATATCCTTTGTTGTTGGTTTCGGATTCGATTATAAGTTGTTTCTGGAAATCATAAACCTTAACCCTAGCACTAGATATGGCTTCAGCATCTTGTAAGTTTCTCACATGTATATGGAGGGAGTTCTCTCCATCCCCTTTCGCGATAACCCCTATATTAGAAGCAAGAATATTTCGTTGTATAAAACGATTTTGATTATAGTATAACGGATAGCATGGGTCGTCATTGTGGTTGTAGTTGTATCCTTCATAAGAGGTGTTGTATCTCATGATACTAGCAGGAGGATCTGATAATTCTAAAGGACCTTCTACTATTTTCTTATCACACGGGTAGTCGGTATAAGCACCACGATAACCCACCCTGATTACGTAAAGTGCGCCTGGATCGATGGTAGTAATACTACTGATGTCAAGGGAGTGAAGCGTCCATTCATCGTAGTTGAAACTAGATGTAGATTGCTTAAGATTTATTTTTTCTTGATGAATGATTCGGCCGACATGGTTGAGGTAATATGATCTCTCGTTCAGACGATTGTTCTGCAAGTATTGTAAGACATTATCTGAAAATATTTTAAACACTTCTACATCTACAACATTCAATGCCCTCGCTTCAAATGAGAATCCGACTTCATCTGTAAAAGGAGTGATTACACCATTCCCTGAAAGCCGTACTTCTGGCTTAATCGGATCTACTTGATAGCTTGCTACATAATCTTCTTTTATCGTTTTTCCAGCAGTACTTTTTATAAGATTTTTAATAGTAATTTTTCCTTGTTTAGGCAATGACTCCTGAGGATAAGCAAGAATTTTAGATCCATCTATTTCATATTTAAAACCACCCTTGTAGTCTGAACATAGTACAAAACCGTCTAGTTTCTGGCGGCCATCAAGTTCTCCTGTAAATCGAATTATAATAGGGGAAGTAGTGCTAGTGATTGTACTGGATACTACTTCGAATGCATCTAATGCTTCCACTGTATATTCTTTTTTAAAGACCTCTTTTTCATAGTTAATGCTCAAGGCAAATGTTTCTTTTTTTTCTCTTCTAGCAATATTCTTAATAGTGAAATGGTGGTTCCTTCCTTGTTCATCATGATGCCATTCTACGTCTCCCTTCTCTATGGATAGGGCTTTTTCAATTTTATCGGCGGCAACATAATCTGTACTCTGTATGGAACCAGAAACCTGGGCTGAAGATTGACTGTAATTTAAATGCGGGCTTAAATCATAGTCTAGGTTTATGGGCATCGTCTTATAAGAAAACAACGGTGTAAGAATTTCATCTGGCACATCTATAAATAATTCTGAAAGAAACACAGCTACTGAAAAAGAAAAATCACTTTCTAGGCGCTCTACAGGTTTAATGCTGATGTGATAGGAGTCTTTCCAATAAATTTCTGAATCCACCGAAGGAGAAATTTGTACATATGATTCTGCAGATGCACCTGGAGTGATTTCTATTCTTTCTGGTTTTTTAGAAAACTCAATGGTGATTTCTTCTGAAGAAGAGATTATCTCTTGTGTGTATGCAGATATGAATTTTCCCAATGCATCTGGATCATATTCCTTCTTGGTTATAGTCTGCCGGCAAGAAAGAGTAATGACAATTAAAAGAAGAAAGGAAATTCCATATTTCATAATGCAGTAATTCTGGTGTAGATATAGAACTAAGCTACGGCATTAAATATGGATAAGCACAGAATAAGTACGATTTATATCTGGAAAGTATGTATCCGTATAGATGTATCGATTATGTGTTGATCTCGGTTCGTAGCAACTTCCATCGTGGATGAATTGCTTCATGGGTTTTGTCGTTCATCCCAGAATGATCACACAATGTAATTTAACCAGTGCCTTAGGCTGCATGCACACGGAATGCAGGACCTAGAAAGGGTACAATACCGAACAGTAGGTTAAAGTTTTATAGGGTTATCGTTAAAACCTAGTTCACTCCAGGATTTACCTGTTTTAATATTGCTAAGCACTAGGTTAAAAATCTTTAAATCATGTGAAGAAGAGAGTCTGAGTCCATCTGTATACGAATTCCAGTCAGCCCATGTTGCATATAGGCCACCGATAGGGATAATACTTACCCACATTTTATATCCTATAGGAACATTGTTATTATCTAGAATCCACAGATAACTATCACCAGGTGTAACGCCTCCACTATCATAGCTGACCATAAGACCGTTATGGTCTGGATATGTCTCCTTATCTAAGTCAACTATCGACCTGATTGTGCCCGGGTCTTTTATCTTAAAGGGGGCCAGCAACCAGAAACTATCATTACACCAGTGACTCCAGGCTTTCTGCACAAGCTTATCTGTATCGGAAGTAATTTTGGTTCCATTTTGGAATACATTACCACTTACTGTTTTATGGTTTATGTGTACTTCATAGTCTTTCCACTTTACAATGGACATATCATTCTCTCGGTCATAGATGTGGGTGTTCCTGCCTGCGAAATCCCAAGAAATATATTTCACAGAATCTAAGGCACTATGATTAAGGGCTTCCATCATCTTATCTGCTAAGGCCTCTGCTTCAGGGCCTTGAGCACCGATTGGTTTTTCTTCACTTACTGCCTTAACGAATATAAATCCTATAACCGCAAGAACCAGTAATATTATAAGAGCCCACTTTAGAATTTTCATATTGTGACTTTAAAGTAATTGATGGACAAGGATAATGATTTCTTTTAAGAAAGATGGATTATATATCTTTGCCATTTCAAGTTAGGAATCAACTATTATATGTATAACGGAAAGAAGATTGTTGTAGTTCTACCTGCTTACAACGCAGCGAAAACACTTGAGATTACTTATAAAGAGATCCCGATGGATCTAGTGGATGAAGTGATCTTATGTGATGATGCAAGCAAGGACGATACTGTGGACGAGGCTAAGCGACTAGGTATAGACCACATCATCAAGCATGTGAAGAACAAGGGCTATGGAGGAAATCAGAAGTCTCTTTATAATAAGGCTCTTGAAATTGAGGCCGATATAGTCATTATGCTCCACCCAGATTATCAGTATACACCTAAGTTGATTCCGACCATGGTTAACATCATAGGCGAGGAATTATACCCTGCTGTACTAGGGTCCAGAATACTAGGAAAGGGAGCCCTACAAGGGGGAATGCCCTTGTATAAGTATATTGCTAACCGGTTTCTTACGGCTTTTCAGAACTTTCTGATTGGGTATAAGCTTTCAGAATACCATACAGGATATCGAGCCTTTTCTGCTGATGTCTTACGCGGGATTAAATTCAATGAGAATTCAGATGATTTCGTATTCGACAATCAGATGTTGTCGCAGGTTATCTATGCGGGATATGATATTGCAGAAGTTACCTGTCCGACTAAGTATTTCGAAGAAGCATCGAGTATTAACTTCAGAAGAAGCATGAAGTATGGATTAGGAGTTCTAGGTGTATCTCTTAGACACAGACTTTCTCTGTGGGGAATATGGAAAAATAAAATTTACAACTGATTGATCTCCGTTTTTATTCCTTCTGCTTTCTGTCTGTCTTTTTCGGAATGATAGAAGGATACTGCTTGATCTATATGCTTGAGCGCATTCTGCTTGTCGTTATCCTTGAGGTATAGCCTAGCCAGTAACTCATGAAGCTCAGGTTTTTCAGGTTTTAAAAGAAGCTTGTCTTGAAGGCGTGCCTTAAAAGAAGTTGCTTCCTCAGACGTCATCTGTGCTGTAGAAAGGAGTTGGTCTATATAGAGGTATAATACGATATCGTCGTCATTAAATTTCAGATATTCGCTTGCTACTTTAATAAAGCCATCCATGTCTGACTCTTCTTTTAGTCGGCGGATAAAATACCTATGTGCATTCTTAGAAGCCATTTCCTGGTCTATAAACCCGAAGAGAACTTGTGCTTCATTTAGATCCGGCCGTGGAAAACCCTGGTAGAGGCGTTTCGAAACAACCATAGATGTTGTCAACCTCAGTTGCTCAGGATCTATATGTTGAGAAAAAAGATGTTGGTTGTTGATATAAAACTCAAACAATTCCCCCTCAGACTGATTGAGAAAGTCATAGATGAAACGCAAGTTTTTTTCTGTCGTCCAGTCTTCTTGCGTCTCTAAGTATCTCCTAGCGGCATCGTTCTGTGACCCATCCATCAGCTCCATACGGAAGTATGCTTCCTGGTACAATATTTCTGGAGGGACATTGCCATTTTCTCCATCTAGAACATAGACTATTTTTTCTATTGAGGGCTCTTCTCTTGACTCTTCTTGAGAAGCAGCGCTACCAGATTGCTGGATAGGGGAACTTGTAATTTTAGTAGCTTCAGATGCAAAATATATGTCTGGATTTAATGCCAGCTCTCCGATCTGAAGAATTTCTTCGACTCCTAGTACTTTATCTTTTTTATATCTAACATTCCCTTGTGGATCAAGAATCATGATGGTCGGAAGAAAGATAATCTCATATTCTGTTTTAGGACCGTAGCTGCTCACAAGATCCATGTCTAGCTTGATGTTGATAAAATTGTCATTAAACAGGGAGCCTACTTCCCTCTGTGCAAATACTCTATCCATCTTCTTACAAGGGACGCACCAGGTTGCATAACAGTCTACTAGGACACTCTTGTTCTCGCGTTTAGCTCTGTCTAGAGCATCGTCGAGGGTGATCCTACTGAATACAACACCCTGCGAAGCCAAGGGAGAAAATAGGAATGAAAAAAATATTACAGATAAGAAATACTTCATTATCCTTTTTCCGATTTCTGGGTTTTTTCAATATACTGGATCAAGGACTTAAGCCTAGGTGCCATCTTATCTGCATTATCAGACGCTAACCCTTCTTGAGCAATTTCAAGTGCTTTGTCATAATCTTTAGAGAGGATTAGTTTTCTACAGAAGTAGTAGGCACTTTCTGGATTCTTATTTTTCTTGTAGTACTTGCTATAATAGTCTGCAGATATGGACATTTTCTCCTCATTCTCTTTATACTTTTCATGTATATCATCGCTTACATATGCATAAAGTCCTGAATCTTTTTTCCCATGCTTTTTAGTAAGTTTTTTTGCAGCATCTAAGTACTTCTGTTCATCTCTCATCTGGTAGAAGTAATCCATCTCAAATTTCAGATTCTGTACAATAGCTGATTTTCCGATAGCTTTCTCACATTTTTCTAGTGCTTCATCATAAAGCATCTTCATGTCGTATTCTACCCCTTTATCCAAGGTTGTTTTACAAGCTGACACTACTTTTTCTTCGAACTCTTTCCTCCCTACTTCTTGAATTATGTTTTCTTTATTTTCGATCAATAAATCGAAAATTCTGGAATCTGCTTCAACTGCTGACTCATATACGAATAAGGCTTCTTGCTTTGCAGACATATTGTGTTCTGACTTAAGGTAATCATTGGCTATTTTCAAGCTGGGTTTTCCGACATTGTTTAATGCCTTGACATAACCATATACGGTGTTGAAATCCCTCTTTCCTGCATCGTATTGTTCCGCATATTCTCCGCTCTTATCATTGGACCGGATGGCAAGCTCACCCAGATCTAAAAAATCTTCTACCTTCTTTCCTCCTACTGATTTCTTAACAAGCTTTCCGGATCCATCTAGAAAGATGAGGGTAGGGTAGGCGGTTACTTTGTATTTTTTATTAAACGAAGCTCCATCAGGAGTCTCCATGTCAAGCTTGAAATTAATGAAGTTCTTATTATAAAATGCACCTACTTTATCATCTGTAAAAACGTTTCTCGACATTGTTTTGCAGGGTCCACACCACTGAGCATAGGCATCAACAAATAGAATCTTGTCTTCGTCTTGTGCTTTTTTCAGCGCTTCCTCCCAGGTTGTTTCCTCGAAGATTATGCCTTCTGCTTGGATGAGAAGCGGAGCACAGAAAAATAATAAGTAGATGAAATATTTCATTAGAGTCTGTTTTCTTTTTGAGCAATAGTGAGGATTGAAGTCACTATTAAAACTATAACGATTAAAATTAAGGAAATTGTTCTTTACAGAAGGGATCGATGCGTACAATTATCTAAAAGGTAAAATTCGTTACTTCCGTTCTTTTAATTATTACGAAGATACCCTTTTAACTTAAGGGTAACATCCAGAATCTATGCAGTTACATCTAGCTAATTTTTACATTTGACTTGAGCAACGTAATTATTATGATTAATAAGCGCGCATTATTCTTAAATCATGTGGGTCAGACCAGCACTTTTCCCCTACAACTTGAGGTCGAAAAGGCGGAAGGAATGTATATATATGACACACAGGGTAAGGCATATCTCGACTTTAATTCAGGAATCTCTGTGAGTTCTCTAGGACATTGCCATCCTAAGGTTGTTGCTGCCATAGAGAAACAAGCAAAACAATACATGCATACAATGGTGTATGGGGAGCACATTCAGGATCCGCAGATTCTTTATGCGTCTCTTATAAGCAAACATCTTGACCCTTCCTTTTCAACAACTTATTTTCTAAATGGTGGTAGCGAAGCTGTTGAAGCAGGGTTGAAAATAGCAAGAAGGTATACGCGCAGGTATGAAATTGTAGCTGCTTCAGGAGCATATCACGGATCAACAATCGGCGCAGAAAGCCTGCGTAGTGATAGAGATTTTACTAAAACTTTTATGCCTGGGGTACCTGGAATTAAGCATATTGAATTTAACTATGTCAATGACCTTAATAAAATAACAGAAAAAACGGCTGCAGTAATTATGGAGCCGGTACAAGGAGAATCAGGAGTAATAACACCTAAAGCGAATTACCTCAACCTAGTATGTCAGCGCTGTAAAGAAGTCGGTGCCTTGTTTCTATTAGACGAAATACAGACAGGATTCGGAAGGACTGGAAGCCTGTTTGCCCATCAGAAATACGAAGTTGTTCCAGATATGATTTTTATAGGAAAAGCAATGGGGGCAGGAATGCCCATAAGCGGTGTAATTAGCCGGAATGAAATTATGGCTTCTATTACTGAGAACCCTGCACTGGGACATATAACAACATTTGGGGGACACCCAGTCTGCCTAGCTGCAGCTCATGCAGGTTTAGAAATTCTGGTTTCAACAGATCTTATAATGCAGGTTTCGGAGAAGGAAACGCTGATTCATGAGCTTCTTAGTCATGAAATCATAAAGGAAATCAGAAGCAGTGGATTGATGATGGCCGTAGAATTGACGAAAAGGAAGTACTTAAAGCATGTGGTAGCTAAAGCCATGGAATTAGGAGTTATTATTGATTATTTTCTTTTCAATGATCGATCATTCAGGCTAGCGCCTCCACTTATAGTGTCAGAAGAAGAACTAAGACAGGGATGTGGCCTGTTGCTTGAGGCTATGGATTATGCACAGGAACAGTATAAATAAAAAAATATCTTCTTGCTTCTTCAGATTGTGATCATTAATCATCCCATTGATTATATTTATGGGCTTGTATCAAAAGCAAATTACCATGTTGAAGTCAAGAAACGTTTTAGGAGTAATTCTGCTCTTTCTCTTTTTATTCTCCTGTGGAGAAGAAACACAAGTAGTTGAAGATAATTCTCGTCCCAGAGACCCGTGGGTTTTCAGATCGGTGCTAGACTTACAACCTCGGATGATAACACTGGCATTACACAAGGATGTATGGGCTGCTTACAGCACTGAACGTGCCTCTTTATATCAAGTATGGAAAGGAGATGTTCAATTCGAAGGAGCTGTATATGACGCACAACATGGTCCGCAACCTACAACAAGAGGGAGGATTTACACGAAGAACAAGTATGAAAACCCATGGACAGTAATAAGTGGAGATCAGGAGATCCCCATGGAGGTTAATTATCAAGGGCATAAGATAGTCGATGAGAAAGCTGTTATTATGTACGAACTCCGTGGAGAAGGTGTATCAGAAATAAGTGTAGAAGAGACCGTAGATGGAATGCTAGTAGAAAGTAGACCCCAACTTAAGAGATCTTTTTCAGTATCCGGGGTTAATGGTTCTGACAAACTCATGCTTAGTTTCAACGCTTCTTCCTTGTTGATAAAAAAGGACATCGAATCTAATGGGGTCATAAGTTATACGGAAGAATCAGATGAAATCTATAAAGGTAAATCTATGTTGAGCTTAGCAGGAAAATTGGAATTACTTACATCAGAGGCTACTCAACTTGACATGACATTCATGACCACTCCTTCTATAAGCAACCCTAATGATCCCATTCTTACAGAAGACTTTTCTACTCCGGAAGGCATGCAGTTGATTGCAAAAAGTGGATGCAAAACATGTCACAATAAAAACCTAAAAACCATAGGTCCAGCATATGTGTCTGTGGCTAATAAGTATGCACCTACGGAAGACAACATATCTATGTTAGTAGGAAAAGTTAAGAATGGAGGATCAGGTGTGTGGGGAGAACAGATCATGAATCCACATCCACAATTAAGCAATGCCACTATCAGGGTTATGATAGATTACATTCTTTCACTTAGAACGGAAGATGCAACAGAAGAAACAACGCAAGTCGAGACACAAGATGCAGCGGCATCTTATATGCCATCAGATGTAGATCAAGAAAGCCTCCTTCCTGGTTTGATAACCTACCTCTATAAGAACGAACCTAACGTGAGCAAATTATCAGAATTAGATTTTAATAAAAAACCTACTGAAGCAGGAGTTATGAATGGCTTCTATAAAATGAGTGGAGGGTCATTCGGAAAACACAAAAACCATTTTAGTATTCAAGCAATGGGATGGTTGAAAATAGAACAAGAGGGAACGTATGATTTTAGATTAGGAAGCGATGATGGTTCTCAATTGTTTTTAGGGTCTACTATGATAATAGATAATGATGGGAACCATGGCGCTGATTTTAAAAATGCCTCTATTGACTTGAAAAAAGGATATTATCCTATATCGATGAAATTTTTCGAAGATGGAGGAGGAGAATATTTATCGCTAGAATGGAAGCCGGAAGGAGAAAGTGAGTTTTCAGTTTTAGATGAAGCCCACCTTATGCATAATATATCTGATAGAACTAAACTCAGCGGGTACAGTCTACCGATGTCATCAAGACTTAACATACCAGGCCATAAATCTTCTCTTGCTGAAGTGCATCCAAGTTTCGATTTACATCAAGCTAGGCCTATAGATTTTACACCTAAAGTAGGAGGAATGGACTTTTTCGCTGATGGACGATTGGCTGTAAGCACATGGGACGCCAAGGGATCTGTTTACGTCCTTTCTAACCTTAACACGGGAAACGAAGACGACATAACGTACACGAAAGTTGCCGATGGTCTAGCAGAACCTCTAGGGCTGAAAATAGTAGATGATGAAATATATGTCGTACAGAAACAAGAACTTACTAAGTTGATAGACAACGATAATGACGGTATAATAGATGAGTACCGGACACTGTGTGACGACTGGGATGTATCTGCTAATTTTCATGAATTCACATTTGGCTTAGCATATAAGGATGGATACTTTTATGGAACGCTAGCTACAGCCATTGAGCCAGGAGGAGCAAGTACACAACCTCAGTTGAAGGATCGAGGTAAAGTCTTCCGAGTTTCTAAAGACGGTGGGAAGATGTCGTTTATAGCGCATGGCTTACGTACCCCCAATGGCATAGACTTTGGTTACAACGATGAGCTGTATGTAGCGGATAACCAAGGGGACTGGTTACCCTCTTGTAAGATTCTCCATATCGAAGAAGGAGATTGGTTAGGATCCCGATCTGTAGATCCTGAAGGAACAGCCAAGCTTACTGAAAAGCTACCGGTGGTGTGGTTGCCTCAAGACGAAATCGGAAATTCTCCATCGACACCTATGGCCATCAATGTAGGACCTTATGCTGGACAGATGATCCATGGAGAAGTTACGCATGGCGGTATCAAAAGAGTCTTTGTAGAAGAAGTAGAAGGAGGACTGCAAGGAGCAGTGTTTCGTTTTAGTCAAGGTCTAGAAGCAGGCGTAAATAGAATGTCATGGCAAGATGACAACAACCTGTTTATAGGAGGGGTAGGAAGTGGAGGAAACTGGCAACATGCGGATAAATTGTGGTATGGCCTGCAGAGACTTACCTACAATGAAAAATCTACTTTCGAAATG
>CALIQO010000423.1 GCA_938044055.1 uncultured Saprospiraceae bacterium | reverse complement strand
ATCATCCTTGTATTCTCATCATCAGGATGAGCGGCGACATATAGTACCGATCCTAGGAAATTAAGTTTCTTAAGGGCTTCATAGATTTCTCCAGAATTCCAATTGTCAGGCTGCTGTGCTTTAATAGAGAATGTTGTAAATAAAAAACATCCTAAAAACCAAAGGGTATATTTCTTCATGATTAGTTTCGTCAGTGGAATTGCAATAACAAGATCAATAAATGGCAATTAGTTTACATTGTGGGAAATACATATTAACAAAAGTTTATATTATTTAAACCTTTATGTCAAAAACCTACCATAATTCTTTGGCTGTTCGAATATAATGTTTCATATTAGCTACTGCGGTTAAGAAATTGAATTGAAATGTTAATTATTACAATTACAGGAGTGATCATGCTTGTATCCTCCGCCACAGTATTGGGAATTAGATTAAACGAGAAAAAGTAAGTAAACTACGCTCTTGCCTCTGGCATCTTACACGCCTCATCTGGTTTTTTTCCACACACGTTGCATTCACCTAATTGGTTTTTAATCATTGGGTTGTTAGTTGCACATGTACCCCTGAATTCTTTACCAGTGGCAATATGTCTTATATTGATCAACAGGAAGGAAACTCCGAATATGGAGAATATTATCAGTAACATGGTTAGAAATTCGCTCATATTGCGTTTTTTTACATATCAATAGAAAACGAACATCGTTTTCTCATTCAAGTAACAAATGTAACGCAAATATAGTTTGGTATGACCGATTCCACCAAGTCTTTCTCAAGACTATTAACCATCATGGACAAACTGAGGGAGCAATGTCCCTGGGATAGAAAGCAAACAATGACTTCTCTGAGAAATCTTACCATAGAAGAAACCTACGAATTAGCAGATGCGATTCTCAATAATAATCTCGATGAGGTCAAAGAAGAAGTCGGAGACTTGCTCTTGCACATGGTATTTTACGCGAAAATTGCTGATGAAAAAGGGGCATGGAACATCCATGATGCCATAGAAGCAGTCTGCGACAAGCTGGTTAATCGCCATCCACACATCTATGGTGATCTAGAAGTATCAGATGAAAATGAAGTAAAAAGAAACTGGGAACAGATTAAGAAGAAGGAAGGTAATAAATCTGTTTTATCTGGTGTGCCTAATTCATTGCCCGCTATGGTTAAGGCTTACCGGATGCAAGATAAGACCGCACAAGTAGGATTCGAGTGGGAGCACAAGGCACAAGTCTGGGACAAGGTAGAAGAAGAGATGCAGGAATTTAGAGAAGCAGAGCAATCTGGTAAGATGGCCGATGTAGAAGAAGAATTCGGCGACCTTATGTTTTCAATGATAAATTATGCTCGATTCATCGATGTAGATCCAGAGACTGCATTAGAAAAAGTAAATAAAAAATTCAAGCGAAGATTCGAGTACATAGAAGAAAAAGCAACCAAGCCTCTTGATGATATGACTTTAGAAGAAATGGATAGCCTGTGGAATGAAGCTAAGAAGAAATAGCTCTATCTTTTTTCTTATCCTAGCGCTTGTCGTACATCTTCTATGATATCCTTAACATCTTCTATGCCTACAGATATTCTGATGAGTGTATCTGTGATTCCATTTTCTTCCCGGAGGTCTTTGTCTACGTTAAGATGAGAACTGGTTGCTGGATGCAAAACCAGAGTATCTACATCTCCCAGTGTAGGCGCCATTGTTGCCAGCTTTAAACGATTCATAAATTGCATGGCTTCGCTGTCATCTCCTTTAATGTCGAAGCTGAGCATGCCTCCGAAACCAGACATTTGCCTCTGAGCAATGGCATGATGTGGATGACTCTCCAGTCCGATGTAGTTAACATAATTGACACCTTCATGTGCTTCTAGAAACTGAGCTAGCTTCATAGCATTGTCGCAGTGACGATCCATCCGGACTGATAGGGTTTTCAAGCCATTGTTGAGTAACCAAGAATCCCACGGATTGCCATTGGTCCCAGCAAGCTTGATTACTTCCCACAGCTTTTTCTGATACTTTTCATTCTGACCAAGTACAATTCCAGATATTGAATTCCCATGGCCATTCAGGAATTTAGTCGTAGAATGAATGACGAAATCTATCCCGAAATTAAAGGGACGTTGCAAGTAAGGTGTAGGAAAGGTGTTGTCAATTGCTGTAACTTTATTGTATGCTCTAGCGAGATCAGTAATCTCTTTCAGGTCAACACAGGCTAGGGTAGGATTAGCGGGAGTCTCGAAATACAACAACTTGATTCTGGGGTTGTCTTTCAATAACTGTTCGACATTTTCAAGATCATTGAGATCTGTAAATATGGTCTCGACACCCATGGAACCAAATATTTTATTGAACAACTCTGTGGTTCCACCGTATAGGTTTCCTTGCGTAAGGATCTGGTCGCCTGATTCAAGACAAGCCAATCCCATCGATGAAATGGCTGACATCCCAGAACTAGTCATGTAGGCATAAGGAACATTTTCTAAGTCATACCCTTCAAGCATAGCAATCTTCTGAGCAACAATATCGACCGTAGGGTTGCCATATCTAGAGTATACATGGCCATCTTTCTTACCAGTGAAAATATCTATGCCTTCTTCAACAGTCTTCATGGCAAATGAAGATGTGGCATAAAGGGGCAATTGGTGCGGTTGTGTTGTGGGTTCATGACGGAGCTCTCCGACACAGATACTGTTGATGCTTTTCTTGTTCATAACCATGACTTGATTAAAAAAGGGCTAATATAGTGTTACCTATCATTTAAAATATCCGTTTACACTTATGAAGATGTTAATTGTCTTTTTTAGTGGCAATAAAATAATTATATTAGGAAGGATGATAAGAGTTTTTACAATTACACTTTTACTTGTAGCAGGGCAACTTGTGGGTCAGGACGAATCGTATGAATCGCAATCAAGGATTAAACTGATGGATATCAGCCTAGAACTGGCTGATCCAGTAGAAAGATTCGGGAGATTGCACAATGGTTTAAAGATAGGTGGGAAAATGAATTTTCTGTTTCAGTCTAAACCTGAAAGTATTTTCTTCTATGGATTAGAAGCGGGATATAACTTTATGGGGCGGTATGCATTATCGTTTATAGAGAATGGTGTTGATTTCACGGAAAGTACAACCTCACATATCATCTATGCGCACGCCATAGGAAGGGTGTATCCCACGATTAATATATGGAAACTAGAACCTTTTGTACAGTTTGGATTAGGGTATAAGTTTCCATTTACGATGACAAGTGTCTATGATACCAATGATTCTGACGCATATTCATCTACCGATTTCAACGATTCTAGTAAATCGTTTTCTTATACTGTAGGAGGAGGTCTTGCTCTGCCTGTTAGTGATTATATGTATATCAATATGGCGCTTTCTTATAATCCAGGAGTTTCAGCATCATCTTATGGAAAATTAGAAGAGATTCCAGATAATATCGAGTTTTCAATTGATGCCTTCCAGCAAGTAGATAGTGCTACAACAATCGTATCTTATTCTCTGGGTGTAACGGTTATATTCTGAGTATAATCTATAGATACTAAGAATGATAAAAATTAGGTTAATTTTGCGGGCTAGAGATCCACTATGGAAGATCAATTATACGAACATTACCGCTTTAACGTAGATCCTGGCCAGTCCTCGATAAGAATAGACAAGTATCTACTCGATAAGATAGAGCGTATTTCTAGAAATAAAATTCAAAAGGCAGCTACTGATAATTACATTCTTGTCAATGACAAGGCTGTCAAGTCTAATTATAAGGTAAGGCCCAATGATGTTATTGTCATTATGCTGCCTCGAGAACCGACCGAGAGACACAGTATTCTACCAGAAGATATTCCTCTTGATATTATCTATGAGGATGAATCTCTGATGGTAATCAATAAGCCGGCAGGACTCGTGGTGCATCCTGGGATAGGCAACTATTCTGGTACCTTGGTTAATGCAGTTGCCTTTCATCTCAAGCGTTCTGACCTACCCATCAAGGAAGGAAATGAAGCAGATCGTCCTGGGATTGTACATCGAATTGATAAAGATACAACTGGATTGATGGTCATCGCTAAGTCGGAACATGCGATGACACACTTATCTAAACAGTTTTTCGATCATACAATAGAGCGAACCTATCATGCTCTTGTATGGGGGAATTTCGATGAGACAGAAGGAACCATAGATGCTTATATAGGAAGACATCCCACAGCTAGATTGCAGATGTATGTACATGAAGAGAGGGATCAAGGAAAGCACGCCATAACCCATTATAAAGTACTCAAGGATTACTATTATGTATCCTTGGTAGAATGTCGATTAGAAACAGGTAGAACACACCAGATCCGCGTCCATATGAAATATGCCGGTCATCCTTTATTCAACGACTGGAGATACAATGGCAATAGAATATGGAAGGGAACTGTATTTACCAAGTATAGAAGATTCGTTGAAAATTGCTTTGAAGTCATTCCTCGACAAGCACTCCATGCCTACAGTCTAGGATTCATACATCCAGAGACAGGAGAAAAGATGCACTTCACCTGTCCGCTACCAGATGATTTTCAAGCTGTAATTGATAAGTGGG
>CALIQO010000422.1 GCA_938044055.1 uncultured Saprospiraceae bacterium | reverse complement strand
GTCGTGATCTGTACGATGACTGCACTTGTCATTATCATATTTAACTCCAATGGAATATTTGATTACGGAGGAGACGGAAGTGGTGCTGTGCTCATAGATGGAATATCTTATGAAGGAGCTGGAATTACGACTCAAGCATTTGGGGAATTTATTCCTTTTGCTAATGTATTCTTGACAATTGCTGTAGTCTTATTCGCAGTATCTACTATGATCTCATGGTCTTACTATGGTTTACAATCATGGAAGTTTATCTTCGGAAGAGGAAAAGCTGCAGATATGACTTATAAGCTCTTATTCTGTCTTTTCGTCATTATAGGTGCCGCAGCACAGATGTCATCTATCTGGGCTTTTTCAGATGCCATGATATTCGCCATGGTATTTCCTAACATGATCGGACTTTACTTCTTATTCCCTGAAGTAAAACAACAACTTCACAGATATCTAAAGGCCATAGGTCTTAAGAATTAAAAGCAAGATTGATACTAATTATATGAGAGCCTCAGTGGGAACACTGGGGCTTCTCAATTAATCACCGATTCCTTTCTCAGGTATTGCTCATAAGACACCAGATTCTGATTCATAATCATTACTTTTGTCATCCGCATAAATCAAGAAAATTAATTTAGATGAATAAGATCTACTTCTCAATAGGAAGTAATATAGGCGACCGATTACATTACATGGAAGAAGCTATAAGATTGATTAATATCAATGTGGGTAAAGTAACTTCAAGATCAAGTATGTATGAAACAGAAGGATGGGGAATTAAAGATCAACCTAAATTTCTCAATGCTGTTGTAGAAATTGAATCTACCCGCTTTCCCAGTGAAATCTTAAAAATTACACAGAAGATAGAATATGCGCTCGGAAAGAGTAAGAAAGAAAAGTGGGGCCCTAGGAATATAGACATAGACATCCTATACTATGGCAATGAAATCTTCAATGAAGAAGGTCTGGTAATTCCGCACCCGCATATCAGCGAAAGAAAATTCGTGCTTAAGCCTATGTCAGAAATAGCTCCCGACTGGGTAGATCCAGTTTCTAAAAAGACTATCCAAGAATTACTTACTGCGTGTGAGGACTCCGGTGAGATCTACATACTAGAAACGGAACTCCTTAATGAATAGACCATTTCCATATAACTTCCTCTGTATCGAAGGAAATATAGGTACTGGTAAAACTTCTTTCTGTAAGATGATAGAGGAAGAATACAACTGTAAGATGATACTCGAGCAGTTCGATGACAATCCATTCCTCCCCTTTTTCTATAGAGAACCAGAACGGTATGGGTTTACGGTAGAACTTTTTTTTATGACGGAACGGTATAAGCAGATGACTCGTCATCTACTCAATCAAGACTTATTTCTTGACTTTACTATTTCTGATTATTTTTTTACGAAGACATTGCTTTTTGCTAGGAACAATCTGAATGATGAAGAATACAGAATGTTTACCAAGATGTTCAATGTATTCAATCAATCATTCCCTACACCTGATCTATTGGTTTACTTCCATCGTAGTACAGATATTCTTCTTAAGAATATCGAAAAGAGAGGACGTGGATACGAAAGTGATATAAGTCAGGCCTATCTCCAGAAGGTACAGGATTCATATTTCGAATATTTTAGAAACATTGTGTCCTTCCCTATTCTTATTATTGATTTACACACCTTGGATTTCGTAGAAAACAAGAAACATTACGAAGAAGTAAAGTATCTAATCAGTAAATCTTATAATCCTGGAGTACACAGAACATCCTTAAGCATAAGCTGATTATCCCAGGTCTTAGGCTCCTAGTCTCTAAAAATGATTATTTTATCTATTGAAGGAAGAGTTGATTAAGCTATTACATATCTTTAAGCAATTAGACCGCCGGCTATAATGAAGAAATTTTTCAGGAGCGTATTTACTTCCTGCTTGGGAACCTTGTTAGCCCTCACTCTTGTGGGTCTGGTAGGTTTTGTTTTATTCTATCAGTTTACTAAAAAAGATAAGAATCTTAAAAAAGCTTCCTTCCTTTCTCTTTCATTGCAATATGTAGTTCCAGAAAAAACAGGAAATACTCCTCAAAACTTCAATTTAGAGATGGCTTCTGGTGCAGGAGTAAATGATATTTTAAGGAGTCTTGAGCACGCTGCTCAAGATGATATGATTGCTGGACTTCTTATAAAAAGCAACTACACAATAGCCGATATGGTTTCTATCCAGAGAATACGAAGAGCCATAGAAAAATTTAAAACTTCCGGTAAACCCATCTATGCATATGGCGAATATTATAGCCAATCGGCGTATCACCTTGCATCTACAGCTGACAGTGTTTTCTTAAACCCCAATGGTTCAATCGATATCCGAGGATTAGGAGCTGCTACGCCTTTCTACAAGGGACTGATGGATAAACTAGGTGTTAAAATGAATGTTTTCTATCAAGGGAAGTACAAAAGTGCGATAGAACCTTATAGAAGAAATTCTATGAGCCCTGACAACAAGGATCAGAAACGGATCTATCTCAATCAATTGAATTCAGAATTGATTCGGGAGATTTCCAATTCTCGAAATCTACCTGAAGCAGAAATCCGAGAAATCATGAATAACTACCTCGGTGGTTCTGCCTCTGATGCTATGAAACATGGTCTAGCAGATGAAGTGGTTTATTACAGTGATGTAAAAAATATACTGAGGAAAAAATTAAATCAGGATGAAGATCAAAAAACAGCCATTATTCCTGTAAGTAAGTACCTAACCTTCCTGCCCAAGAAATCAACGAAGTCTGAAGATAAAATAGCTGTAATCTATGCAGAGGGCATACTACAATATGGGAAACAGGAGAATGGTAAAATCACGAATGATAAATACTTGAACCTCATAGAACGGATTAAGAGAAACAAGAACATTAAATCAGTTGTACTCAGGGTAAATTCTAGAGGTGGAAGTAGCCTAGCGTCGGACAACATCGCCATGGCGATTAAAGACTTAAGTGATTCCGGCATTCCAGTGATTGCATCATTCGGCGGTTATGCCGCCTCCGGTGGTTACTACATCGCCGCTTATGCTGATACAATTATAAGTGAAAAAACAACGCTGACCGGTTCCATAGGCATTTATAGTATGTTTCCCGATGTACATAAGTTGTTGAATGAAAAGATAGGTATCACATACGATACAGTGCTTACGCAAGACTTATCAAGATCGTTTACCAATGTGATGAAATTAACCGATAAGGAAAATGAAATCATGCAGAAGTATACGGATGAAACTTATTCTAGATTTATAGAAGTTGTATCGGAAG
>CALIQO010000421.1 GCA_938044055.1 uncultured Saprospiraceae bacterium | reverse complement strand
TGGAGTTGTATTTATTACAAGCTTATGGCTAGAAATAATCTCTGACGACACCTCATTGTAATTCAGGTATTGTGATCTCCGCGACACATATGAAAAAGGAATATTAAGTAAATCGAGTACGTATGTTACTGCCTTCGCTGCTCCACCTGTACCGAGCACGAGTGCTTTCATTCCAGCATGGTTTCCCATAAAAGCTTCCAGACTATTCTGAAAACCATATACATCTGTATTGTATCCTACTTTCTTGCCATCTTTAAAAACGATGGTATTTACAGCTCCTATTTCAGCAGCAGATTCCTCGAGCTCATCGAGATATGGGATAACTTGCTCCTTATAAGGTATAGTCACATTAAGACCAGACATCTTTCCTTCTTCCAATTCTAGAAATTTTTCTACAGAATCAATGGGGTACGATTGATAAGTACATCCACTGATCCCTTCTCGCTGGAATTTCTCTGCAAAATATCCTGGAGAAAAAGAGTGGCTGAGTGGGTATCCTATCAATCCGTACTTACGCATACTTATTTTCCTTTTCCTTGAAACAATACCAGCAATGTATAAAACAATATCTTGAAGTCCAGCGACAATGACATATTCTCTATGTATAGAATATCATACTTCAATCGCTGTATCATCTGCTTAAGATTAGAAGCATAACCGTACTTTACTTGACCCCAGGATGTGATTCCTGGACGGACCTTAAGCAAGTGCTTATAATGAGGGGCTTCCTCCATTATTTTCTCTATATAATACCTGCGCTCTGGGCGCGGTCCGACGATAGACATCTCCCCTTTAAGTACATTCCAGAACTGAGGAATTTCATCTAAACGCCACTTCCTCATAATCTTCCCCCACGGTGTAACTCTAGGATCTTCTTCACTTGAAAGTTGCGGGCCCCTTGATTCTGCGTCTAGCATCATCGATCGAAATTTAAAAATATTGAAAGGCTTATTGTTTCTTCCTATTCTCTCTTGAGCGTAGAATATAGGTCCACTTGAATCCATTTTAATCCTCAGAATAACATAGAGTATAAATGGAAACAATATTAACAAGCACAACATGCTTACGGATAAATCTATAATTCGCTTCATAATCTGCTCCCACTTAGGCATCAAGTCTTGATCGATTTCTATAAGAACAGCACCATAGACATGATTCATCTTAACCTTACCGATCATGATGTCGTAGGTATCTGGAATTACCTTTATAAGAATCTTATCAGAAAAATCATACAAGACATCGAGTATACCTTTCAGTTTATTATGTTCTGTCGTTTCAACAGCAATAATTACTTCCTCTATTTCTTCTTCTTCTATAATTGTTTTTAATTCGGTCAATTCACCTTTCTTCTCAAGATGCTTAGCCAGAACATTCTGTGAATTGCCATTGCTGTCAATAAATCCTACGAATCTGTGCCCGAGGCTATACGGTCTGCTGGTAATCTCTTCATACAATTCTACTGCATTGTTGTCTCCTCCTACTATGATGGTATTGTAAGCCACTTTACCACTTCTTAAGCGCCGATTAGCATACGTAAGTACAACCAGTCTGAAGGTAATGGTGATAAAGAAATGCAAGAAAAACAGGGTAAGAAAAGACTTAATATATGAGATGTAGTTCAAGACGAAATCGTCAATCAGTACTGTAAAAAACAACAGCAGAACCCCTAGGAATGAAATCCATAAAGTTCGCTTGATGGTGGCTACCCTAGAATATCTGTAGATGTCTTTGTAGTTGTCGAAAATCGAGTACATAAGCATCCAGAAAAGAGGGATGAATATAAGTCCATAGAACAATTTTTCGTCACTGAATATTTGCGCTAAGCTGATATCCGTATTCTCTGTAACCTTTCTAAAAGAGAAAAACAACACCCAGGACAACACAGCAGTGAGATAATCTCCGAAACGGTAAATAATCAATTCTATTCTACTCCTATTTTCTGTCATGCAGATGCGCTATCTCAATCAGGTCTTTATTGTATGCAAATTACAAATTCATTGCACTTTTTAGGGGTCTAAGCAGTTTTTTATAACGGTAAAACTAATTAGAAATAGCCACTATTTCTTCGATATTATATGCGAGTTTCAGAGCCGCAAGGCCTTCTTTCACACCTACAATAGGTGCTTTTCCAGCTTTAATTGATTGATGGAAATCGTTCAATTCGTCAGCAATAGCATTGGTAGTATGAATTTCTGGCATATCGATATCTATGTATCTTCTTCCTGACGATGTATCTACGTACAAGCCATCACGCTCGACATCAGACATCCGTAAAGTCTGGGTTTCTTTAGCTAGAAAATCTATACTTGTATAAGAATCCTTCTGAAACAGTCTAAACTTACGCATTGCTTTCATACTTATCCGGCTGGCAGTAACATTAGCCACACAGCCATTGCTGAAGGAAAGACGAACATTACAGATATCAGGCAAGTCACTTACAATGGCAACTCCCTTAGCCTGAATATCAACAACCTCTCCTTTTACCAGTGCTAAAATCAAGTCCAGATCGTGGATCATCAGGTCAAGAATTACGGAGACATCGGTACCTCGGGGATTGAAAGTTGCAAGCCGATGCACTTCTATAAACTGAGGATCAATCATAGTAGGATTGATGGCTCTAAATGCAGGATTGTAACGTTCTACATGGCCCACTTGAAAGACAAGATCCTTTCCATCCAGC
>CALIQO010000420.1 GCA_938044055.1 uncultured Saprospiraceae bacterium | reverse complement strand
GCATCTTTTAAAGTTTTACTTGTTGATTTCGGAGCAGATGGGGCATTCGGAGGGGGAGATGATTCTTCCCATGAGATTAGTGTTACAAGTCCTACCCTCCAGACTAATTCATGGGTGACCATAGATGTACCGTTATCGGATTTCCCAGGATTAACGAGTAGGGCCAATCTAGCTCAGATGGTATTCTCGGGAGATTTACCTACAGTATTCGTAGACAATGTATTGTTCTATAATGATGGTGGCATGGGATCTAGTGGACCTGAAACTTCTGCACCTAACCCTACTGCTGATGCAGCTAATGTTCTATCTGTATATAGTGATGCTTACATGAACCTGGAAGGAACAGACTTCAATCCAGACTGGGGACAAGCTACGGTGGTTACTGAAGAAAACATAGATGGAAACAACACACTGTTGTATTCAGGATTAAATTACCAAGGAACACAGCTAGGGTCTAGCATAGATGTATCTGGAATGGAATTTTTACATATTGATTACTGGACAGAAAATTCGTCGATGCTAAATGCTTTCCTCATAAGTGGCAACACTAACGAGGCTGCCTATGCACTTGAAGTACCTACGAGTGGATGGAACAGTGTCGATATTCCTCTGTCAAGTTTTACAGATGTAGACTTAACAGATGTTATACAATTAAAGTTTGATGGCAATGGTACCATCTACTTAGATAATATATACTTTCTTAATGGAGGCGGCAGTGGTGCTACGGAACCGGAGCTAGCGGCACCGGAGCCTACACATGAAGCATCTTCTGTTGTCTCTATTTTTAGCGATGCTTATGATGATTTAGAAGGAACGGATTTCAACCCAGATTGGGGACAGAGTACAGAAGTTACTTTCGAGGATATAGCAGGCAACAATACGATGAAGTATGGTAACTTGAACTATCAAGGCACCCAGTTTATGGCTGCTACAGATGTAAGTGGCATGGAGTTCTTACACATCGATATGTGGACAGCAGATGCCACGGTTATGTTGGTTACTCCGATTAGCGAATCTACAGGAGAGAAGCTGTATGATATGATTCCGATAACGTCAGGAACTTGGAATAGCTATGACATACCGCTAACATTTTTTACTGATGGTGGTATGACACTAACAGATATAATACAGATGAAGTTCGATGGTCAGGCAGGTGTCACACCATCTAACATATGGTTAGATAATATCTACTTTTATGGTAGTGGTGGAAACAATGGAGGTGGAGATACCCCGACAGAAGCTGCTCCTGCTCCGACTCAAGCGGCAGGAGATGTTGTTTCTTTATTTAGCGACGCTTATGATGATTTAGAAGGAACGGATTTCAACCCTGATTGGGGACAAAGCACAGAGGTTACCTTTGAGGATATTGCAGGCAACAATACGATGAAGTATGGCAACTTGAATTATCAAGGCACACAACTAATGGCTGCAACAGACGTAAGTGGTATGGAGTTTTTACATATCGATATGTGGACGGCAGATGCCACAGTTATGCTGGTTACACCGATAAGCGAAACAACTGGTGAGATGCTTTATGATATGATTCCGATAACCGCAGGAACGTGGAATAGCTATGACATTCCGTTAACTTTTTTTACGGATGGAGGCATGTCACTTACAGATATAATTCAGATGAAATTCGACGGTCAAGCAGGTGTCACACCATCTAATATATGGTTAGATAATATCTATTTTTATGGCAGTGGCAATAATGGTGGAGGGGATGCACCGACAGAAGCAGCACCTACACCTATAGATGCTGCTGCAGATGTTGTTTCTCTATTTAGTGATGCTTATGATGATTTAGAAGGAACGGATTTCAACCCAGATTGGGGACAGAGTACAGAGGTTACCTTCGAGGATATTGCAGGAAACAATACGATGAAGTATGGTAACTTGAATTATCAAGGTACACAACTTATGGGTGCAACAGATTTAAGTGAAATGCAGTTTCTGCATATAGATATGTGGACAGCAGATGCTACTGTAATGCTGGTTACTCCTATTAGTGAAACCTCAGGTGAGAAATTATACGATATGACACCGATTAATGCAGGAACGTGGAATAGTTATGATATTCCGCTGTCCTTTTTTACAGATGGTGGCATGACACTGACAGATATCTTCCAGATGAAGTTCGATGGACAAGCAGGGACTATGCCATCTAATATCTGGCTTGATAATATCTACTTTAAAAAATAGACGAAGGATCTTAAAGTAAATCTTATTTTTAATCCTTATCAATTATTATGATTTACGAGGAAGCATAGAACCATGCTTCCCTGTAAATCATAAATTGACTTTTCATATACAAATAACAAATAGAAGAAGACAGACTATGACGCAAGTTGCTTTAGATAAAGTAAAGATAGATGGCACTGAATACATGAGAATAGGTTATGTCGATAAGATGGACCCATTTTTCATGAGTATTATGAGTGATTCTAATCATTGGTTATTTATTTCAAGTAATGGTGGAATAACTGCTGGAAGAAAGAATGCGGAGTACGCTTTATTCCCATACATGACAGATGATAAAATAGAAGAAAGCATAGATCATACAGGGAGTAAGACGATTATCAAGGTAAGCGGAGAACAATATTCTTGGGAACCTTTTTCATTGAGAAACCAAGGTGTTTTTAGTTGTACAAGAAATCTATACAAGAGCGTGTATGGTAATAAAGTAAGGTTCGAAGAAATCAATCACGACTTACACCTGACCTTCAGTTATGAATGGAGTTTTAGTGATAAGTATGGATTCGTCAGAACGTCACAACTTCATAACAACCAGTCAGAAGCAATAAGCTTAAAAATTCTAGATGGTATACAGAATGTTATGCCGAGTAGTGTGCCTAGCGATCTTCAGAATGGTACCAGCAATCTGGTCAATGCTTATAAGCGAACAGAGAAAGTAGTTGATTCCTCGATGGCCATATTTGCCTTGAGCGCAGTAATCGTAGATAGGGCAGAACCGAGTGAAGCCTTAAAGGCAAATGTTGCCTGGTCTACAGGATTAAAGGATCCTTCTTACCTCCTTTCTTCTAAGCAAGTAGATGTTTTTAGAAAAACGGGCTCTGTGTCGACTGAAAATGATGTGAAAGGAGCAAGAGGGGCATACTTGACAGTACAAGAAATAGAACTTGCAGGAAATGAAAATTGCGAGTGGATGATCCTATCTGATGTAAATAAGAGTCAAGCTCAAATTGCAGAATTACTTCTTTCCACCCATGACTCAGAAGATCAAGTTTTAAGGATAAAAGAAGATGTAAAGGAAGGGACTAGAAAGTTGATTCAACTCTGTGCTTCTGCAGATGGACTCCAGCGGACGGAAGACATGCGGACAGATACGAGACACTACGCCAATGTTATGTTTAATATCATGAGAGGCGGAGTAATCGATAACGATTATGAGGTTGAAAAGGGAGATTTTTTAAGTTACTTGAAACAATCTAACCAAGAAGTTTTCAATCAATGGAATGAAAGTATTTCATCTTATCCAGAGACTTTTTCTCTATTTAAACTCATGGATAACATCGGGTCAGAATCTGACCTAGACCTGCATAGGTTATGTACAGAATACCTCCCATTAAAATTCAGTAGAAGACATGGAGACCCCAGCAGACCATGGAATAAATTTTCTATCAATACAAGAAGCGAAATCGATGGTTCTAAAATCCTAGATTATGAAGGAAACTGGCGAGATATATTTCAGAACTGGGAAGCACTTGTAATATCTTATCCTTACTTCATACATGGTATGATTCATAAATTCCTGAATGCTTCAACCTTCGATGGATACAATCCATACAGAATTTATAAGAAGGGTGTTGACTGGGAATCTATAGAACCAGATGATCCTTGGTCGTATATCGGTTACTGGGGAGACCATCAGATTATCTATCTATTGAAACTGCTAGAGGTAGCCGATAGATACGAAGATAAAATATGGGATAATTACCTAGGTCTAGAAGGATTCGCATATACAGATGTTCCTTATAAAATTAAGAAATACGAGGACATCACTAAGAACGCTAAGGATACCATAGACTTCGATATAGAGTTAGATGAAAAAGTAAGAAATAGAATGTCCGACTTAGGGGCAGACGGTGCCTTACTTAGAAATAAAACTGGAGAAATCCATAAGGCAAGTTTCTTAGAAAAAATTATGGCTTCCTTGCTTGCTAAGTTGACTAATTTTATTCCAGATGGTGGTATCTGGATGAATACTCAGCGACCAGAATGGAACGATGCTAATAATGCCCTGGTAGGCAATGGCGTCTCCATGGTAACTTTATATTATATCCGTAGATACGTACATTTTTTACAGAAAGTATTGAAGGGTACTACAGCGCAAGAGTCTACTTTTTCTATAGAAGTTATAGAATATTTCAAGAAAGTTTCTCACGTGTACCATCTATTTTCAGAAAAGAAAACTACCCCGTTTTCACCTGCAATGAGGAAGGACATGGTAGATCAGCTGGGTCAGGCAGCTTCTGATTTCAGGCTGAGTATTTATCATTCAGGATTCAGTGGAGACAGAGGTTCTCTGTCTCATAGTGAAGTTTCGACCTTACTAGAAAAAGTGAGCCTATTTATAGAAGATACCATAAATCAGAACAAGAGATCAGATCAATTATACCATGCCTACAACTTGATGACTTATTCTGAAGACGGGATCCAGATAGATTATCTTAATGAGATGCTTGAAGGGCAAGTTGCAGTTTTAAGTTCCGGAATAATTCCTACAGAAGAAACAATAGCCATCCTCGATGGTATGCGTAATAGTAGAATCTATCGTCAGGATCAGAATAGCTACATGTTATATCCAGCAGTAGAATTGCCAGGCTTCCTTGAAAAGAATATAATTCCTACAGTTAAAGCTGAAGCCTCGCCACTACTCAGTCGATTACTGGATGAAGGGAATTCAGAGATTGTTCAGAAATCCAGAAGCGGCGATATTCATTTTAACCCGAGTTTCAGAAATGCTAATTTCCTAGATCAGGCATTAGATAAACTTCGGAAAGACTTAGGCCCTGATTTAGGCGGGGAACAACTTGTAGATCAAGAAAAGCAAGCTGTCTTAGCTATATATGAAGAAGTATTTAATCACAAGGCATTCACAGGGAGATCTGGCACTTTCTATGGTTATGAAGGACTAGGGTCGATATACTGGCACATGGTTTCGAAGTTGAGACTTGCTGTTCTAGAATGTTGTGAGAAAGCTAAAAATGAAGGTGCTTCTGTTTCATCCATGAAGCGCCTCACGGATCATTATTATAATATAGTAGACGGAATCGGATCACATAAAGATCCAGAAGTTTATGGTGCTTTTCCTACGGATCCATACTCACATACTCCGGGAGGAAAAGGAGCTCAGCAACCTGGAATGACAGGTCAAGTAAAAGAAGATATCTTGTGCAGGTTCGGAGAGCTCGGAGTAAAAGTTGAGAAGGGGTCCTTGTGTTTTTCACCTTATATTTTAAAGAGAACAGAATTCCTTAAGGAGGCGTCTGTATTTTCTTACATATCCATTAATGGAGCAGAATCAGAATTAAAGCTAGACCCGCAATCACTGGCATTTACGTATTGTCAGACACCTATCATTTATACTTTTTCGACGGAGAATAAAATAGAAATTTATGAAGGAGACCAATTGCTGCACACCCAGAAAGAATTGGTCTTAAATCAAGACTACAGTGCAGATGTATTTTCAAGGTCGGGAAAAGTATTTTACATAAAAGTTTACTTAACTGAGAATCAACTCATTTAGTGATAGCTATAAAATTATACCTAATATGAAAACCCCTTTGTATATATTGATCTTAATTGTCGCCTTGTTTTCTTGCGGAGAGAAAGGAGGAACAGATAATCAATCTAAAGAAACTAAAGATAAAGAAGTGACAGCTCAAGAGATTTTAGGAAACAAGGAATACCAAGCTATTTCCTATGGAGGATATCGGAAAAATTCTAGAGATATACAGCCCACAGTAGAAGAGGTGAAAGAAGATATGAAGATCCTTTATGCTATGGGCATCCGGATATTAAGAACATATAATGTTCACCTAGATCATGCATCTACGGCACTGGAAGCCATACACCAATTGAAAAATGAGGATTCGGATTTCGAAATGTATGTAATGCTGGGTGCATGGATGGATTGCAAGGGTGCATGGACAGATGCTCCTGACCACGATGATGAAAATGTAAAAACCAATTCTAGAGAAATAAATAGAGCGGTTGCCTTGACTAATCAGTATCCTGATATTGTAAAAATCATTGCCGTCGGTAATGAAGCTATGGTCAAGTGGGCGGCGAGTTACTATGTTCAGCCATGGGTAATTCTCAAGTGGGTTAACCACCTTCAAGAACTTAAAGAAAATGGGACCTTACCAGCTGATCTGTGGATTACCAGTTCTGATAATTTCGCATCATGGGGAGGAGGAGAAGAA
>CALIQO010000419.1 GCA_938044055.1 uncultured Saprospiraceae bacterium | reverse complement strand
GAGGAATCGGAAACATTCAGAGAATCCTCAATGATGTTAATACGACTCAGACTGAAATCGAATTTCAACCTAATATGGGATTGGGACTTAAGCTAGGAAGACTGCATATCGATTATGCACTTACCAATATCGGTAGCCTATCTGGTGTACTCGCCTCTAATATCTTCTCATTGAAAATAGACTTCCAGAACAGCCGTAGGAATGTGATAGATCGTCGTTAAACATCGCCAGAAGGCATGTTTTTAAAGTGACCATTCAGCTTGGCTTTTCTTTTCATCTCTTCCATCTCATGTAATATAGGTAAGATGTTTTCCAGGTGTGATAGCAGATATACTTGCCTTTCTTTTTCAGTAGGCATGCTCAAGAACTTTAATTCTTGATCGAAATTCAGTCCCACCTTGTGTGCAACCTGGAAGGTTCGAAATCGGGTAGGGGATTGGATTTCTACATTCTTTACATTCATCAACATATACAGCTCTTCCACCATAGGGATAAGTCTCTTGTTGAGCGCGAAGTCAGAAGCCTCATCCCAGGGCATTCTTCTTATCTCGGCACCTGGATATAGTTTTCCTACAACTTCTTTATAGAAGGCATCAATTTTAACCAGACCGATTCCTTTGGTTCGAACATCCATCTTACCATTGGGGTATTTTTTTTCTATCCTGACGAGTTTCATTTCTGTACCCATGCTGATGTTTTCACCTTTGTAATGAGGACAGATGATGAAAGTAGTTCCATGTTCATTGCACTCATGGATCAATTGTCTATATCGGGGTTCGAAAATGTGAAGATTGAGGTTCTCTCCTGGAAAAGCAACCAAGTTTAATGGAAACAGGGGTAGGATGATTTCGCTCATGTTTATATAATAACAAGAGAATTAAAATATTTAGTTCATTTTCTAGAAGGTAGATTTTCCAAGAAGAAATTAAGTTGATTCTCTCCCATCACCTTTCTTATCTGAGTTTCAGAAAGGCCTTCCTTAATTAAGGCATCTGTAAGTACTGCAAGCATAGCTGAATCGAAGTGTATAGTAGTCGATCCGTCGAAGTCTGAACCTAAGCATACATGATCTTCTCCCGCGATGTCTATTGTATATGAAATGGCTTTAGCAATATCAGCGGGTTCTCCGCTTCCGATGGCTTCAGGCCAGAACCCTATACCAATCAATCCACCCTTGTCGGCAATTAACTTGATTTCGGTATCACTTAGATTTCTGGGAGAATCTAGAATGCCTTTTACACCTGTATGGGAAATTGCCACAGCTACTCCTTCCATAGAAACAACATCGCGGATAAGTTGAGGAGAAGCATGAGCAAGATCTACAACCATGCTTTTTTCTGATAAGATTTTCATGGCCTTTCTTCCGAATGCCGTGAGTCCTCCTTTCTTTAACCCTGAACTAGATCCACCTATTTTATTGTCGAAAAAATGCACTGGGCCTAGCATTCTATATCCCAGGTCATATAGCTTATCTATATTGTCTAGATCTCCTTCTAGGGCATGCATACCTTCTATTGAGAGAAGCCCACCGACGTACTTGATGTCGTTTTTCCTATCCGCAACCAATTGTTCTAAATCCTCGCGGTAGGTAATAATCTTTAATTTATCTGTTGCAGTTTCTGCTGCTTCATATAACAAGTTTCTCTGATGGATGGCGCGCTCAAGTAAACTATTCCATGTCTTTATAGGCCACCGATTACCCATGGCTAGTAAGGTGATGTTGTCTGAGGAAGCATCGGTAGCATTGTAATTCTGACCTCTGGGCGTCTTAATAACTGCATCGAATACCTGCAGCGCCATATTGCCTTCAAGGAGTCTAGGAATATCAACATGTCCATGGTTTTTTCTATCCAGAATGTTTCTGTCCCACAGAAGGTTGTCACTATGCATGTCAGCAATAAATAGGGATGCATGCAGCTTTTTAGCTTGTTCAGAAATCGCTGGCATAGAATCGTAGACCCGCACGTTTCTGGATTTATCTACATAAGAAGCTAGAAAGAAAAAGTATATGATTATGCCTATAAGAAGGATTACTCCTATTGCGATTACAAGTTTCTTCAGTTTCTTCATAGCTGCCTTTCAAGAATAATACGGAATGGTATAACTAAATCCAAAAAAAACTATAGCGGAATTCAGCCCATAAGATTGATATACAGTTGTGGCTTTGTTACATTTGCGTAAGCTAATGCCTATTTTATGCCTCTTAATGTTCCCGAGACTGGTCAGAAACGAATTGTAATCATCGGAGCCGGTTTCGCTGGAATGGCATTTCTTAAAAAAATGGTTAAAACAGATTACCAATTGGTAGTCATCGATCGCAATAATTTTCATCAATTTCAACCTCTATATTATCAAGTAGCCATGGCTGGCCTTGAACCTTCTTCTATTTCATTTCCATTGAGGAAGGCATTCCAAGGAAAGAAAAATGTCTTCATAAGAGTGGCAGAATTCGAACGATTGGATTCTGAGAACAAACAGATACATACTTCTGGAGGGTACTTGAATTATGACATCCTTATTATTTCGGCAGGTGCAACGACTAATTTCTTTGGTGATAAAAATTTAAAAAGACACACATATGGTCTAAAGTCCGTCTCTGAATCTCTGGCCTTGCGTAATGATATCTTGATGCATTATGAGAAGGCTCTTACAGAAAGAGACTATGAAAAAAGACAAGGATTGATTGATATCGTAATTGTTGGTGGCGGAGCGACTGGTGTAGAACTTGCTGGCGCATTGGTAGAAATGAAAAGATTCATCCTTCCTAAGGATTATATGGAACTAAACAACAAGGAAGTTGATATATACCTTATCCAGAGTGGTCCTCGATTGTTAGCCGGAATGAGTGAGTATGCCAGCGATAAAGCACGGCAATTTCTAGAAAAGATGGGTGTGCAAGTATTAACGGAAACGCGCGTCGTATCTTACGATGGAGAATTCGTGACAACTAAAGATGGTAAGAAGATAAGGACACGCAAGGTTATATGGGCAGCAGGTGTAAGAGGGGAAGATATAGATGGATTAAAACAAGCCGATCCTTGCAGAGGAAATAGAATCCGTG
>CALIQO010000418.1 GCA_938044055.1 uncultured Saprospiraceae bacterium | reverse complement strand
GTCGGCATCAACAAGCTAAAGGACAAGTCTTGAACGTAAACCTTGTGTTCTCCATGTAATTCATGATGTGAAGCGACAGCCGAAATAAAAAGTAGATTGATATCTTGTATTTTTTCAACTGCTATTCCAGCTTCCGAGATTTGAAAAATCTCCCCTTCATACTTTATTTTCCCTAGTGATGGTTCAGGTTGGATGATGTTTTTCATTTTTTTTCAGACTAGCTTGAGACTTTCTTTTTTAGATCATTTATATAGAAAGTTATTAAATATTTTTCTTTTACAGAAGGTTATCAATTTACTTCCAACTTTCCTTAAGCTAAATTTGTTGAATTTAATAATCATTAAATTTGAGTTGGCAGGGCATGCGTATAATGACAGAATGAGGGTGTGCGGATGCACTGTTGAAGCCTTTCTAGATATGGCGTAGTTATTAAGAGATCGCATATTAAAAATCAATTCTTCCTTCCATCTTTTTCCGGACAAGCTCAGATTTACTGTTGACTTCTAATTTTTTATATATTTTCTTTATATGATCTCTCACCGTTTCTACAGAAATAGAAAGACGATCAGCAATCATCTTATAACTCAGACCATCTACGATGGCATCCACGACTTGACTTTGTCGGGGAGTTAGATTTGTCTCTCTATGCTTTTTTGGAAGAAAATATTCAGTCACCTTTCTAGCTATATTCGGCGACATATAGGAGCCTCCTCTGCTTACGATCGTGATGGCTTCTGTAATTTTTTTGAATGGTGTTCGCTTCGTCAAGTAGGCAGTTGCTCCTCCACACAGGGCCTTGAATATTCGATCTGAATCATCATATGTGGTCAACATAATGATCTCAATTTTAGGTACCTTATTCTTGATATGCCTCAAGCCTTTCAAACCTGACATCCCTCCACCGAGGTTAATATCTAAAAGAAGGACGTCAATTTGATCCGTGGTGTAATCGTCTAAAAAATTTTCTACCGAAGAAAAACTAGAGACCAGATCGAATAGTGGATGCTCTTGAAGTAAGCCAGACAAACTCTCTCTGACTAGTTCTTCATCTTCAATAATGGCTGTTTTTATACTGGACATCTGTACCCTTTCGTAGACTAATGCAAAATTAGGAAATTTAAGCTTGAAATCAATTAGAATTATTTTACCATGCTACAATTTTCTATAGTCACTAATATTCTCTGGGAAGTACCAAGGCTTCCATTAGAGTGATCCTTTTTTCAAAATTATCTTTTAATTCCTTGTTCTCTTTTTCAAGTTGTTTTATCCTGCTATACAATTCCTGCGTAGCACTCACATTTAGCATACTTAAAGCATCATAATCTATATTGTGAAAGTCATTAACTTTTTTCCCAAAAACAAATATCTCATCCACGCTAAGACTTGTAGATATCTGTAATATAACTCCATCAATGTTATCAACTGTAACAAAGTATTCATTGTTACTTCCATCAATGAGTTTGATTTCATCTCCACGCTTGACATCTACTACCTTACTGAGGACAATGCAGCTTTTATTTTCTGCATTAGCGTTTACTTTAGCGACTTGGTAGATATTGGGGATGTAATTCGTAGATAGGTTAACAGCCTTAGGGTAGACACGCTTAACTTGTTGAGCGATTACCTTCTTAGTGACTTGACCACCATATTTTTTGTGATCTTTAAAGGTGTAGTCTGTGATCTGAATCTTACTCAATGTTTCTAAATCCTCTTGACCATTACTTTGACCCACAATATTTTTAATACGCTCATCCGATCCAGTGGCAAAGCCAAGGGAAGAAAAGACACCAGCGGAAACTCCCAAGCCATAGGTCCACCCACTGCCGTTGGACCCAAGTCCTATAGTCTGATGTAGGTAGTGTGCAGGAGAGGAATTGAGACCACCTACTGATGATGTAATATGTAGAGGGTATGCAGGGGTATGCGTTCCTATTCCAACATATCCATTTCGTAAAACTGTAAAAGCATTAGACCTGGCGAGTGCGTTGCCGTTTCCTACTTCAAATACTGGATCTTCTGGATCATATAAAGCTGGTGTATCATAGCCTACATTAAATTCTCCAACTGCCGTGCACGATGTGCAGCGAGCCTTTGTGAAAGATCCCGATGCAAATGAATGAGGTCCAACTGCAGAGGTATTAAAACCTGCCGTAAAAGAATAGTTGCCGGATGCTCCGTTTCCAACCTCTGTAGTGGCTATAGGAGGAGGAGGGGGTGTAAATATTTCATTAGAAAACGATAGGTCTACTCCTCTATGCCCAATAGCTTCATAAAACTGAGCTTGTGCTCCCACCACTCGCAACCCTGTGTTGCCGTCCTCCGTAATCGTTTCTAATCCGCTGGGAGCAATACCTGTATCCGTGTAATTGGCATCAGCATATTCCTTAGTAATCAAGGATCTTGCATTCGTGATTTCACTTATGTCTAAAGAAGGTGCCATCACTGAACCATTCTTTAAAATAGTTAACGCATTAGATCTATTACTAAAATTCGTTCCATTACCGACTTCAAAAATTGGGTCCTCTGCAATCCAAAAGGTGGAATTTCCACCTCCTACATTGAAACTTCCTACAGCAAAAGAAGCAAAAGCATTCGCCGTTGTATGATTATTAAATGCTGCGGAATAATTTCCAAATGCCGTACTCTTTGTTCCGGCAGCAAAAGCATAATTCCCGTTCGCAAATGTCCCATCTCCAGCTGAAAAGGTTCCTAGCCCTTGAGCAATGGTATTAAAATTAACCGCCATAGCGTAATCTCCAGAAGCCCCTACACTTGAATTGGAGAAACTAAGGTCCACAGCATTATCACCTATATTGGAATATCCTGAAGGACCTCTACCTATTAACCTCCAACCAGGGCCATTCCCTTCGTCCAGCAGTTCTAGTCCACTTGGACTAAGGCGGAGCCATCTGCCAGCACCGTTATCCCACGAATAAAAGCCTTTTGCAACAGATCCATCTCCAGTGACGAAGATCATCATTCCATCGTAGGGTGCACCTGGGATCTCTAGGCTGAATTCGTCTACCTTGGGAATAATAAGGCCATCTGTAGCAGAAGGGTTGCTCTGGCTCGAAGACTTAATTTCTAAGGTCGCTACTGGTGTATTTGTTCCTATTCCTACTTGGCAATTAGCACTTGCATAGAAAAGAATGAAGGCAATGGCAATTGTGAGTCTCATTTTATTTAATTTAGATTACACAAAGTTTTGCATATTTATATTATAAATCTACCCCATAAAAAGGGGGTAGGCATTCACCGACTTTTAAGCCCAAAGAAATTCATCAGCTTGAAGTTTGAAATTGTTCATATTATTAACTCATGGTCTTCTTTTTAGTCACTTTATATGGTCACCGTAGGAAGTTGTTGAACATCATATTCCTTATTGTTTGGTCTACCTTATGGATAGCGGGTCAAGAAAAGTTCGATGTCATACACTATGACCTTCGTGATGGCTTGTCTCATAACCATGTTACCAGTGTCCTAGAACATAGCAGTGGATTTGTATTTATAGGTTCGAAAGATGGATTAGATATGTTTGATGGTTATGAATTTTATAAAGTGAACCTACCGAAGCATCCAAGTCTTATGTATGGATCTGTGGGTCCATTCATATATTCTATGCAAGAATTAGCCGATGGCAAGATCTATATCGACGTTGTTCAACATCCCCAAGGTCCGTCTAAGATTAAATACGTCTTTGATCCCTTCACATCAGAAACCGAGATGGTTGATCCAGCAATTGTAAAGCCTTTTATTTTTAAAGAATGTAGGAGGCAAGAAGGTATTAAAAGCAATGATGCTTATGAAGTACTGGGCAGTGATTGCAATGGAAATTCCATTATTAAAAACATTACCACTTCATCTATCTATCTGGTTTACGCCGATGGCAGCCAATTAGAATTGTCTAATGAATTCGTCAATGAAGATTTTCAAATAGGATTTATGGGTCTTGATTACGCTAAAATCATTTATGCGAAATCGACCAATGGAATTTTAAAGATAGTCCCATTTGTAGATCCCTTTGATAAATTCATCCATGAAGATATTAATGACTGGGATTTTGGACCAAGGGCTCGGGCGATCTGTCCCATTAATGATTCCGAAATTTTAGTCTCTATAGAAGACGATGTTCTTAAGCACGTAAATCTTAAAACCAAGAAAAGCAAAGACCTTGCTTTTAAGGACATCAAAAATGACACCCTAGTTTCCACGTACTATCTCACAGGAATACATAGGGAATCCGATTCCATATTCTATGCCACTGCTCTAGAACATCTCTTTCTTAAACTGAATATCAATAATTTAAAGGCTGAACACATCCTCAAGGATGGAGATTTCATGACCTATCTACAACACCATTCCATACAATTAAGAGATGGAAAAATATTAATCGCAGGTGGCAATGTAGGTGACTTCAAGCTATTTCAGTATGACCCTAAGACTCAACTTATAGATTCTTTTCAGATAGCACAGCCGTTTATTGAGCGAAACGTTTATAGCAGTTTTTTATTAGAAGACAATGATGGAAGTATTTGGGTAGGGACAGATTATGGTTTACTCCATGTCGATTTTGTCAAAAAAGAAATATTGGCTTTTTACAGAAATAAAAACCAAGGTGATCCTAGCATCAATAACTTAGCTCAAGAGCATTTCATTCTTAATGGGAATGGTGTTATTAGTCTGTATGAAGACGACGATGATCGAATATGGATAGGACTAGATCGAGGTGGTTTAGACATCCTTAATCCTAAGACGAAATCCATTGAAAATTATAATGTAGAAAGTGGGCTTTCAGGAAGCTCTGTTGCTGGAATCATAGAACACAATGGCAGCTTCTGGGTGTCTACCTTCTCCGGGCTATCAGTCATTGACACCGTGAATCAAAACATTGCAATTTTTGATAAAGACGATGGACTATCACATCCAGAATTCAACAGATTGTCAATGGCTAAGACGCCTGGGGGCAAAATTGTTTTTGGTGGCATGAATGGGATCAACAGTTTTGATCCCGATGAAGTCGTGAACAAAAATGAAGATATCAAGATCCTACTTTCCGAAGTTGAATACTACCAAGCAGATGGAAAAACCTTAGTCAATGACATATGGCCCTTTGAAGAAGGTTTCCACCTTTCTATCCCTGCAAA
>CALIQO010000417.1 GCA_938044055.1 uncultured Saprospiraceae bacterium | reverse complement strand
CTTGAGTTTGGTAGCCATGCAATGAAAATCTTCCTATGCTATCTGTATATACTAAATTCCCTTTTTTCGATTCATATACTTCTACTTTCGAGATAGGGACTCCTTTTCCATCAAGTACCCTTCCCGATATGAATATCTGTGCTATGCCCGCTTGCGCAAATGTCATAATAAGAAGCCATATAATACTCAGTCTCATCATCAGAATCCTTTTATATTTCCTGTGAAGGGAAGTATCCAATCCTTGTGCTTCCAAGAGTCTCTAATTTCGGCAAGGTTTACTTCTTGATTTATAAACCTTGTACTTCTTCTTCCATTAAGTGCTACATACGAATCTACATAAACCTCAGGATTCACCATACCCTTCCTTTTATATTGTTCTACTAAGTAATGTGCATATTGCAAGATAAAATCTGGCTGGGTAGCCATATGCTTTTCCTGCAAGGGTGTTAGATAATCTCGATTATCAACGGATATTTTAGCTTCTTTGTCTCGATCTACTAAACTGAACTGTGCCGTTCCAGCTTTCTCCATGAGCATTACCCTCCACGAAAAACGATACCCTTCTTCTGTCCAGAATAGTTCTCCAGGATACATAAGATGTCTAAAAGGGAATATGATGTGGAAGCATAAAAATCCGCATACAATCCATCTGGTTAAGAGAGGCCACTTGAATAAGTATCTCCCATCATTAAGACTTTCTGTTTTAACGCTAAAGGTCCTGTAGACATAGTCTATGAATTTTTGATGTGATTTACCCGAGAAGAAAATGGTTGACGACGCTATCATCACCCATGGGAATACGCCAATCGGAAAAAGATACCATGTTATAATATGAAAAACCACAACCATCATAAATGCGAATCGTCGTGTCCGTGGACACATCAATAAAAACACAATACTTAGATCATATATCAGCCCTCCATAAGAGAATGCATAGATGATCCATTCCTCTTCAAGCAATGATCCGATTATAGGAAGATGGCTTTTATTAGGTAACCACATCTTAAGCGGCATGGCTTCTATTATCCAGTCAGTGTTCAATTTGGCTAGGCCGGCATAGAAATAAACAATTCCGATTAGAAGCATGATACTTGCAATCGTCCACCTCGGTATTAAGTTAGATACCTTAATTCTCAGGGAATCCAGGGAAAAACTTCTTTCTGCAGGCATCCATATCATCAAGAATGACAAAGAAGTTACCAGATAGTAATGATTGAGATAATACGTCTTATCTATAAGCTCGATATAGGTAAAGGCAAGGAAGAATATGACTATGCTGATTCTATATTTAAATCCCAGCATGACACCTAGGGCAGAAACTCCACACAATGCGAACAATATATATGTATAGTTGCCTAATGGTTGCACCCATTCCCATCCGAAATACTTAAAGAAAAAAGTAGGCTCTACATACATTTTCTCTATCCATCCATATGCAGCGAATCTGATTATACTAAACAACATGACAGCACCGAACAAAGCTCGAAATACACCCAGCGGGGCAGAGGAAATCGGTTCTTCTAAATAGGAAATGTATCGAGACATATCTTAATCGCCATCTGCATCTACATAATCAACGGCGATGTTTAATGCCTGAAGCATATCCGTTTTAAAATAAATTACACCTTGCTGGAGGAGATCATAGAGTTTTAGCATTTCCTCATTGTCAGATTCTACTTGATTGCTAAAACTCTGAGTCAACGTAATTGCATGATCAGCTGCAGATGTCAGTATGCCATTGATTAATTCGCTGAGAAGTGAATTGCCATTCAGTTCATCAATCTTATCTAAGTAATTATCAATTCCCATCTCATCAACTCCTGTACTTTCATTGATACCATTGAAGAAATCTGACACTGATTCTAATGATTCTAAAAATAAGTCTCTTGAAAAATCGTCGTTGTAAATGGCTTCTGCGTTCTGGGGCAAGGGAGTTGAAGAAAACACACCTGCAGGAATACCAACTTTCCCTGCTCTTAGAAATTTTTCGAAATACAATACTAGATCATTGATGAGTAGGTCTACAGAAGCATTAGCAGAGCTGCCATCGTTGGCTATAAATAAATCTCTATATTCTTGTTCCCAATCGATCAATACATCTTCATTAATTGTGTTGAGGCGATCTACCAGAATTGCGAGATGATTGATCCATTTTTTATCTTCTGATTTTAAGACAGAAAGTAATTCTTCTTCACTGGCTAATCCATATAATATGTATTCAATAGCTGGAAACCCTTGTTCATCGAAAGTAGAAGGTAGAGTTAAGTCTATATCTATCTTATCCACATTAACTGCAATAGCTTCTATATCTGTAGGATATATATTCGTGAAGTTTCTTCGATTCAACTCCTCAGCCTTTCCGATTTCGAATATCGATACCCGCTGCCATTGTCTATAAGATTCTTTCCATGCATTTCTAAGCTCTGAAAGGCTTTCTGTTGTTGTTTCTGACATAAAATCAGAAACTGCTTCTGATAAAACTTCTAGCGAAGCTTGGTACGATTGAGTTCGAGGAATGATTATATTATCAGCCCATGATTCAAGTAATGCTCCTCTATCGATAGATGGGATTTCCTCTTGAACACCTTCTTTATCGCAGGCAATTAGTAACAGTATTACCATTACTCCAGCCATGTATATTTTTCTAGCAATCATCGTTGATGATAATTCATATTCACAATAGAGATTAGCCTAAATCCTAGATTAATAGCATAAATTACATGCTTTATTTAGACTAAGACTAAATAGATGTGCAAATATACACACGTATCCGGATTACCATTAAATCTAGGTGGTAAATTTTTAAACAATCTGGAAATTTCCTATTTAGATTTAATCCGACTACAAAAGAGGAAGAAGACACAACTGGATGGATAAGTTATTGTTGTAATAGTATTACATTCGTTTTTTTATAATAAAACGATTTACAACATATATTATGACGTCTTGTAACTGCTTGAAATTCAGAACGAAAGTTTTAATCATGATCTCTGCTACAGCGACGAACTGATTAAAATCAGAAAAATGATTATACGCAAGTTGCATCCGAATTAACAATATGTTTCTATATCAATCTTTTATAGAAGTGACTAAAAACTTAATAAACTTATGCTTTCTAAAAAAATTCAAGATGCGCTCAATGAGCAAGTAAAGATAGAGGCTGAATCATCTCAGGTATACTTAGCTATGGCATCCTGGGCCGAAATTCAACCAGGCATTAACAATATTACTTCCTTTTTCTATCGCCACAGCGATGAAGAAAGGATGCATATGCTGAAGTTAATACATTTTATAAATGATAGAGGAGGATTTGCTGTAGTTCCGCAATTACCTCAACCGCCCTTAACTTTCCCTTCTATTACACATGCTTTTAAGCAATTGCTGGAGCATGAAATTTTCGTTTCTGAAAGCATCAATAAGCTAGTAGATATAGCACTACAAGAAAAGGATTATGCGACTCATAATTTCCTACAATGGTATGTTGCAGAACAAGTGGAAGAAGAAGCTCTAGCAAGAACACTCAATGATAAGCTAGAACTCATCGGTGATGATAGAGGTGGCCTATACCTATTTGACAGGGATATTTTGATGGTCTCTGTTGAAGGAGAAGCAGGGGCTTAATTTATATATGCTGGATGGCACCCAAGTTAATAGGAACTATCCAGCATATATTTCTATAATTAATTCTACTTAAGAAGCAATTGATTTAATCTAACAAAGTCTTCATTTCCCGCCTTCTGGGCAGATTCGAGTGCTCGTCGAGCGGCCGCTTTCATTTCGATCTCTCTACCTAAGTCTTTTAGAATTGCTGCTTCTCTATATAGGTGAAAAAACCTTGCTGACTCTTGAGAAGTTACTTTCCTTACGTAAACTAGAGCCCTTTCAAGATCTACATTTTGCTCATGTAAGTAAGTTGCAGCCTGAAAATACTCGTTACTGGAAGTACCTTGAACAACTCTTTCAATGTCTTGCATAATTTTCTCATGGATGTTTACTTTTAGGTCCAATTCTAGTTTGATTTTATCCCATAAGATAAAAAATTTAGCCTCGTCGAGAACCGCATGACTTAGCCCCATCGTGAGAGATTCTACCACATCTTGAGTCTTTAGGAATTGTTGTGAAATTGTCACTACCGGAACCTCTGCTAAATAGGTATTCCAATTAGAAGAATGATAATTGTAAAATTTTATCGTCCACTTCTTCTTTTCAATTTCACTTATAATTGTGTA
>CALIQO010000416.1 GCA_938044055.1 uncultured Saprospiraceae bacterium | reverse complement strand
TCGTACTTGCTGACGATAAATACCTTTATGGTATGGGTGCCTTAAAAAACAAACTACTTCCTAGAGAAGAATGGATACGTTTGCTTCAAGTAGAAATCGCGAAACCATATATTGAAAAGGAATTTTACTACCTGATATGGTTGATTGATAACCAGCCCGTCGGACATTCCAATGTCAATAACATACATTACGGTGATTCAGCTACCATGCATCTTCATGTCTGGGATCAACAGAAAAGAATGAAAGGCATGGGTGTTGAGTTTTTAAAGAAGACGATTCCTCTATATTTTGAAAAGCTCATGTTGAAAAAATTAATATGCGAACCATATTCTCAGAATGTTGCTCCTAATAAAACGCTGAGCAAACTGGGATTCACTTTTATAAGAGCTTATGAGACTGTTCCAGGATGGATCAATTACCGACAAGTTGTCAATCGATATGAGTTGACAGCAATACAACTGAAAGAATTGGATTTTTAAATTGTAGACGTTAACAACGCATTGGATTCTTGCGACTTAACAGATTTATCTAAAACAGCTTAATTATGATTGGTTCTGATCTTTTTCATTGGAGGAATTATTCCTACATTACTTTCAATTTATGGGTATAAAAAACATAGAATTGAAAGATAAAACACTTGATCCACAAGATTGGACTTCGATGCGGGCACTGGGCCATAAGATGATTGATGATATGATGGATTATCTAGAAGGGATAAAGGAAGAGAAAATATGGAGACCTACTCCAGATCATGTGAAGGATCATTTTAAATCCAGTCTTCCGCAGAAAGGGAGTAACATCGAAGATATTTATCAAGAATTTAAGCAATACGTTCTTCCCTATAATAAAGGGAATGTTCATCCTAGATTCTGGTCGTGGGTTCAGGGAACTGGCACGCCGATGGGTATGCTTGCTGATCTGCTTGCATCAGGAATGAATCCCAATACGGCAATCGGTGACCATGCAGCTATGTATCTAGAAGCCCAAGTAATAGAATGGTGTAAGGAGATGTTTGATTTTCCTGAAGAAGGAAGCGGCATTTTATTAAGTGGGGCAACCATGGCCAACATCCACGCCATCATGGTAGCTAGAAATGCAACCATGTCGGCGTCCATAAGAAAAGAAGGATTGCGAGGCCAGAAGAAGCAATTGACGGCATACGGCTCAGTAGAGACCCATTCTTGTGTCGATAAAGGAATAGAAGCTGCGGGAATAGGCCTCGAGTATTTTCGCAAAATATCCTGTCACGACGATTACACCATCAATCTGGAAGAATTAGAATCCACTATCATCAGAGATATCGAAGCTGGTTTCCATCCATTCTGCATCATTGCAACAGCAGGTACAGTCAATACGGGTGCCATAGATCCCATATCAGAATTGGTAATCATAGCGCGCAGATACAACATCTGGTTGCATGTAGATGGAGCGTTCGGAGCATTGGCAAGATTGGTTCCAGAGTATTATGATTCACTAGAAGGAATAAAGGATGCGGATAGCCTTGCCTTCGATTTTCATAAGTGGATGTATGTCCCATATGAGGCAGCTTGCTTACTTGTCAAGGATAAAGACATACACAGGAGTGCATTCAATCTACAACCATCTTACCTCCTGACCCATGAACGCGGACTTGCTGCTGGACCAGATCCAGTTACGAATTATGGCATGGAACTTAGCCGAGGATTTAAAGCGCTGAAAATATGGATGTCGCTCAAGGAACACGGTATCGATCGGTATGCAGAGATGATTGAACAGAATATCCAGCAATGCCGGTACCTTGCCAGCGAGATTATCAAGAATGAGGATCTAGAGTTGCTTGCCGAAGTGAATCTTAATATTGTATGCTTTAGATACCAGCCAGGAAGCATTAAATCTGTGGAAGAAATGAATGCACTGAATAAGGAGATTCTGATGCGCTTGCATGAGCAAGCTGTCGGGGCTCCATCCTACACCATGCTGGATGGCAAGTATGCCATACGTGTCGCACATGTGAATCATAGAACACGGAAACTAGACTTTGATGATCTGGTGGAGGGTGTATTGAGAATCGGAAAACAGGTAGAAGAAGAATTCGCTTAATGCGGGTTTAAATAAAAAAGCTCCAGGCTTGTTAAGACTGGAGCTTTGTAAAATCTATTAGATTTATTTTTTAGTCGAAGAGACCTTCATACTCGGAATCACTGCTCCCAGTATTGAACTGAGTATCTGGTTCTCTCAGCTCTAGTAAATCGTCGTCCATGTTTTCTTTTCCACCTAGTAGAAGTAGAGTAGACTTTTTCTCGTATTCTTCCAGCATCTTCAATCCTTGCTCTTCGAATACACCATTCTGTAAGTCCACACTATTCATGAAGTCTGAAGACAGTTCCATGAAACGTTCCATCTCGCCTACCTTATTCGCGACATCATCTGCTATGGCTTCCATAGCTTGATCAAACATGGCTCTCTTATCAGAATCACCCTTGATGATACTCATGGCAGATCGCATAGCACCATGACTGGCACGTATGGCTTTTCTCTCTTGCTCTTTTACCTTTACTTGATCTTTCGTATCCTCAAGTAGGATCTCAGAGTTGGTATACATCTTAGAAAGTACTTTATAGAGTACAGACATCTTACGATGAAGAGAACCATATTTTTTATTACTTTCCTTTAACCTGGCAGCCTTTCTGCTCGATAGCATCATGGCCTTATCGTTGTTCTGTTCTCTCGCTTTTCTTGCAATGAGAAGGTTCTTTTCTATTTCTTTATTGTTCTCTTCTACGATGCTCTTAAGCTTTCTCATCTGCCCTTTAAGGCTTCCGATCTGCTTAGACATTTTCTTCAAGTTGTCTTGTAAGTCATCGACGTAGTTTTTAAGAATACCAATCGGATCGATGGTTACGAAAAGTCCCGTTATCCATCTCATGGTGCTCTTATACATATAACTCATAAGGGTTCGAGCCTTAGGGTCGATTGCCATATATACGATCAGTCCCAGTACAGCGATTCCTACTACGAGCCCTATGGTCGTTTTAAGCATCGCAAGAATAGCGGCTGAAAATGTAAAAAGTACCCATCCCAGAGCGACTAATCCTCCTACTAGAACGACGGTTCCTACTTTGCCTTCTGGTCTACTCCAGAATGACTTAGGCTTAAAATCTGCATTGTCAAATGATGTTGCCATAAATATTTAATTCTTGTGTAATGTTAAAAGTATGAAAAAATCAGATGATCCGGTCAATTTTTGCCATGTCCTCTAGAAGGATTTCTTCTACAGAATCATAGGTAACCTGAAATTTATCCCTTGTAGCTTCAATTTTAGCTTTCGCTTTAGCAACCTCCTCGTCCACATTATCTATCTTCTGCTGGTAGAGAGCCATCTCATCGCGCATCTTCTGAATCTTAATTTTGTAGTCTTCTATTTTCTTCGCAAGTTTTTCTGTCTGCGTTCTTTTCCCTTCTACTTTTTCAGCCAGCTGTTTCCTCATCGCTTCTGCAAATGATTGTTTCTCCTTAGAAAGAATATTCTTATAATGCTTGGTGCTTGAGACTAATTTAGTCTTGGTTAATCCCATGGTGCTCGCAGTCGCATAGGCGGACTTAATACTTGTTGTTTCATCCATATCCATATTCATCATATTGATTACAGATTGCTTGAATTTCAAGTAATCGAATCCATCTTGATGGGCGTCCTTCAGCGCTCTTATAAGTGCATTGTGAATCTTAGGATCTACGTCATGCTCGCTGGCAAATATTTTTTTTAGGTCAATCGTCATTGTGAATGATTTAATGCAGTAAAATTAAGTGATTCATCAAAATATTTTAAATCACTTCAATATAATGAACTTCTAAAAGAGCAAGATAGTGGCAAGAAAACAAGAATTTTCTACCAATGACTGCTTTTAGGTGTTATTTCCTAGGGATTAATCGAGCTGTGATAACTCTTCTAAGTCGTCATCTGGGAATTCTAGTTGGTCTATTTTAGGAACTTTATTTCCAGCAATGCCTCTGATGGATCCATACATATTGATGGTATTGTCAACCACCATCTCGATTTGTTTTTCTCGCCTTTTCCAGATGGTTTTCATGGCTCTTTTCTCTTTTTCCAGTTCTATCTTCAAGGTTGTGAATCCATCTACGATAGAAGTTACTTGGTTCTTAAAGTCCGGACTTGTTAGGTAGTCGTATAATAGCTCTATTTTATCACCTTTGTTTTCTTCAGCAGACTTAGCTGCATGTGATCGGATGAGGATTTCTCTAAGAACATAGACCAGTGAGCTGAGTTCTGAAAAACTGCATATCCACACGCCTTCATACTCACCGAAACTTTCCATGTCTCTAGGCATCGTCTGTGTTACAAGAACTGAAATCTGAGCTCCTACATCACGCTGGTCTTGCTTCAGTTTAGTAATCCACTCTTGCACGAATGTCTTAGTACGCTTACTCTCATAAATAATCTTGCCACACGGATGTTGCATATGGTTGATTACCGTCTGGATGCTATCTGCTCCTCGCACACCCTTCGGAACTTCTTCTATTACATCGTGGGGAAATGCCCGAGACAGGATTTCCTCTATTGCCAGCTCCATGACTTCTCCTTGCATCTGCATCGATCCTTGATCGGCCTTGCGTTTCATCTCTTCTATAAGCTTTCGCTGATCTTCTAGTTGCTTGTCTTTTTCTCGGATTTTCATCTCCACTGCACCTTGCAATCTTTTCTGGATCTGTTCTTCTGAATTCTTGATCTGATCAGAAAGTTGTTTCTGATACTTCAGTTCTATCTCTTTTTCTTGTTCATCCATCTTACGCTGCAGCTGGATGAGTTCTATCTCTTTATTCTTAAGTTTTAGTAATTGCTGTGATTTTTCTTCCAGTTCCTTGTCTTGGGCATTGATCTTTAATTGGAATTGATCTTCTATGTTTTTCTTTAAGGATGCTTCTTTCTGGGTTACGGCTTTATCTAGTCGTTCTTGAAACAGTTCATTTTCTCTTTTCTTTTTTTCTTGAAAAGCAGCTTCTTTAGCTTGTAGTTCTTTCTGTTTTTCATCGAATTGAGTTCTCAGATCCAGTGTAACTTGGCTGATTTTTTCTTTGTATTTTTCTTCAAGCTTTCCTGCAAGCGCGTTTTCTACGTCGAAACTGTGTCCACAGTTGGGACATTCTATATCCTTAATTCGATCACTCATGGCATAAAGATATTGAAGTCCATCGACAATGCCATAGCAATTTTAATCTACCTTCTATTCTAGAATAGATTGTAATCTATATCATAGCTTGATGGAAATTCTAAATTCAAGAAGAAATGATAACTAGGAGAACTGCACAATGTAGATATCTCCTCATCCATACTTTATCTTGAAATAGAAAAGGGTAGGGTAGCGAAATCTTTCTTTTTTATAATCTTAAGGTAGTATTGTCCTCCTTCTAAATTAGAAACGACAATCCTATTCTGATCTTTAGAAGAAAGTACCATCTGTCCGAGTACATTGTATATTTCTACTCTCTGAGTTCTTCCTAGTG
>CALIQO010000415.1 GCA_938044055.1 uncultured Saprospiraceae bacterium | reverse complement strand
GCTTGTTCTTTAGTGATTAAGGCAGATGACGTGATGATGTCATCGTATACAGGATATGTGTTTTTAAGATTTATTTTTTCTTGATTGTAATCAACCTTCATCAGCTTCTCCATAATCTTAATGGCCACCATTACACCCAGGACGCCCATCGGGTAAGAATAGGTGTAGCCGATTACGAGGTGTTCTTGTAACGTAGACTTGTCTGCATATCCAGTGCCTTTGTTTACGAGATCGATGACACTCGCCAGGGCAGGTGTATTCGTCGTACTACCAGCATAGATGCCGGTGACAGTCGCTTTGTCTAAGCCTAAAATATAATATATGGCAACAGCTAAGCCTGCAGATATGGTCAACATAAAAAGAACGAAGCCTACATTCTTAACTCCATTTTTCCGGAAAGACATAAAGAACGCAGGACCGGATTTCAAGCCTATGGAATAAACGAACAATACCAGCCCTAAGTCAAATATGATCTGAGGTACATTGTAATTAGGATTGATGGCACCGATTGCTAATCCTACGAATAATACCGCTGCAACACCTAGGGAATTGCCCTTGATCTTTATAGATCCGACTAGGTATCCCAGTGCAGCCACTATAAACAATAAGAAGATCGGATTATTCTCAAACAATTCCTTCATACCGCAAAGGTAAAAGTATTATCTATTGCGAATCTGGAATCCATCTTAAATATTGTAATTTTGTTTAATAAGTAAATAGGAATGAGATTACAGGCTGGTAGTATTAAAGAGGTAGAATTAAGGTTGTCACCGAGTGATTTAGATAACACGGAACTTATCCTCTTCAAAATTCGGAAGAAACTCAAGCTTGGAGATTCAGCGGATTTTCATTTCGAAATTACCAGAAAGTCAATCGATGCAAGGAAGTCTCCTGTCTATGTGCTCAGATGTAGGGTAAGTAAGGATCCATTTGCCGAAGAGCGAAGTCGCGCCATACAGCCTCAAGTTATAAATGAAAAAAGTAAAACTTGTCTGATTGTGGGAGCTGGACCTGCAGGGTATTTTGCAGCACTAGAATTGCTGGCTCAAGGTATTAAGCCTGTTGTCCTGGAGAGGGGGAAAGATGTCCGCAGGCGGAGAAGAGATTTACGGGCCATCCAGCAAGAAGGCACAGTAAATCCGCATTCAAATTACTGCTATGGGGAAGGCGGGGCAGGCACTTATTCCGATGGGAAATTATATACCCGTTCTCAGAAAAGGGGAAGGATAATTGACATTCTGGAGACTCTGGTAGAGCATGGTGCTCCTACTGATATCCTCATCGATGCACATCCGCATATAGGCTCTAATAAGTTGCCTAATATTGTTTCGGCCATCAGAGAATCGATTGAGAAAAACGGAGGGGAAGTTTTATTCGATCACTGTGTTACTGATTTTATAATTAAAGAAGGAGATATTATAGGGCTTGAAACAGAAGAAGGAAAATCGTTTCATGCCGATGGTGTTATCCTGGCGACGGGACATTCTGCTAGGGACATTTTTAAACTATGTGATAAACATGACTTGCTACTAGAGAAGAAAGATTTTGCCCTGGGTGTCAGAATAGAGCATCCGCAAGCACTCATAGATAAGATTCAGTATGGTATGAAACCCAGACCAGAATCACTGCCTGCCTCAAGTTATGGTCTGGCTTGTCAGATAGAAGAAAAGGGTGTTTTCTCTTTCTGCATGTGCCCAGGAGGATTGATTGTTCCTGCTGCTACATCGCCTGGAGAAATAGTGGTTAATGGTATGAGCCTTTCTAGAAGGGATTCTCCATATTCTAATTCAGGCTTCGTGACTGCCATCAATCAGGATGAAATGGAAGAACGCGGGTATAAGGGATTGTTTGCACATCTAGATTTTCAAGCCAAGCTGGAACAGGAATTTTATAAAGCTGGAGATGGCAGTCAAGCAGCACCTGCACAACGTGTCACTGATTTTAATAAAGGGAAGTTGTCAGATAATCTTGGTGATTCATCATATATCCCCGGAATATATGCTGCACCTCTCCATGAATTGCTCCCTGATTTTATCGTTGATAGAATGAGAAAGGCGCTCAGGATATTTGACCAGAAGATGAAAGGGTACTATACAGAAGAGGCTCAGATGATCGGATTAGAAAGCAGGACATCTAGTCCGATTCGGATTCCGAGAGAGAAAGAAACAGGCATGCACAGAGACTTAAAAGGCTTTTTTCCTTGCGGTGAAGGTGCTGGATATGCTGGAGGAATCTTGTCCGCAGCGATGGATGGAAGAAATGTAGCAAGAAAAGTAAAGGAATATCTAGATGCCTGAGTATATTTGTCGAGACCAACGACGAAAATGATTTGAAGGACGTATATGACCTACTAGGGAGGATATTCATATCTATACTTTTTCTCTACGAAGTATTAGACACATTTTTTTTCTATAGCAATACCAAGTCGACCCTTAGTTTCTATGGTATAACCTGGGGCCAAGATTTTATTCTTATAACGGGATTAATCTGCCTGACTATAGGTGGTATATTGGTATTGATCGGTTATTACGCCAACATCGGCGCATTCTTATTGCTGCTGTATTGCTTGCCGTACACGATTATTGTTTATTCTTTCTGGAACGATCCCATAGAAAAACAACAATTGTCTTCTTTGAATTTTATGAAAAACCTAGCCATCTGTGGAGGCTTGCTTGTCCTCATGGCCAACGGCTCCGGAAAGTACAGTATACGGCGGCTCATACATAATCTGCGACTCCCAGAATGAAACGCTACAAGCACCTGCTTTTCGATTTAGACAATACGCTCTTAGATTTTACTAAATCTTCTCAAGATGCGCTGGTTGATGTCCATGCTCATTATGGCATACCACATACAGAAGAAAATCTAGAAATATATCATAGCATAAATCATGCATTGTGGCATAGGGTAGAAGAAGGAGAAATCATGCCATCAGATGCTGCTAATACTCGCTTTGGCAAGTATTTAAGTCATTTTAATGTAAAGGTTGATTCCGCTTCTGCAAATATGTTTTACCTCGATGCTGTCGCCCACCATAACCATGTTATACCAGGTGCAGTGGAATTACTAAAGGATTGTACAGTGGGTTACAATGTACACATCATTACCAATGGCCTAAAGGATGTACAATGGAAAAGGTTGAAAAGTTCGGGGATAAAAGATCTGGTAGACCATGTTTTTATCTCTGATGAAATGGGTGTGTCGAAACCCGATAAGAGATACTTCGATCATGTATGCAATACAATTCCGATAAAGAACATGGGTGAGGCTCTAGTGATTGGTGACAGCTTGAATTCAGATATGGAAGGCGGCATAAAGTATGGAATAGATACCTGTTGGTTTAACCCATCTGAAAAGGAAACTGAAAAAGCCATCACTTATCAAGTTAAGAATATAGAAGCATTAAGAGAATTGCTTAGCTGAGTTTAGGGCTCATTCAAGATTTCACCGCAATACTTGCAGTGAACAGCATCTGCATCGTGACCTTCCTGAGAACAGAATCGGCAAGCTTGGGTAGTAACATTCTCCTTGGAAATTTCTTTAATGACTTCACCTGTAACGATTCCTGTAGGGACAGCTATGACCGCATAACCTAGGATCATAATGATGGAGGCTAGAAACTGGCCGATAGGAGTCTGTGGGCTTATATCTCCATAACCTACGGTAGTCAAGGTAACTATGGCCCAGTACACACTTCTAGGTATGCTATCGAAGCCACCACCACTATCTGCTTCTACAAGGTACATAACAGACCCGAAGATGGTTACTACCAGCAACACAAAGAATAAGAAAACGGTAATCTTAGCTCGAGAGGACTTCATGGCATCTATAATAACCTGCCCTTGAGACATAAAGCTTGCCAGTTTAAAAATTCTAAATACCCTTAACAATCTCAAGGCACGTATTACTATTAAAGATTGTGTTCCAGCAATGAAAATGCTTAGGTAAGTAGGGATAATGGCTAGTAAATCTATGATGCCGAAAAAACTGAAGATGTATTTTTTAGGCTTGCGTACACTGTATATTCTAAGGAAGTATTCTACGGTAAAGAAAATGGTGAATACCCATTCCAGAATTACGAACAACTTTTTAAAGTCTTTTTCGTAGCTCGGAACAGTTTCTAACATAACCACAATTACACTTAAGAAGATCAATACCAAAAGAATAATATCAAAGATTTTACCGTTTCTAGTATCTGCCTCGAAAATGATTTCGTGGATTCTCTCTTGTAATTCTGATTTTTTCACTTTATCGGATCAGTTCGGATGTAAATGTAGTAATTAAGAAATAAAACGCTTATATTTTCATCGTTAGCTGGATTCTTTTTCTTGATATATCAATGTCAATCACCTTTACCGTTACATGCTGATTTAAGGATAGTTTTTCTGCGGGATCTCGGATGAAGTCGTTGCTAATCTGTGATATGTGAACCAGGCCATTCTCCTTGATTCCGATATCTATAAACGCTCCGAATCCAGTCAGATTGCTTACCGTTCCTTGCAGGATCTTACCTACATTTAAGTCTTCAATCTTTCTTACAGACTCATCATAGGTTGTTTCAACAACTGCATCTCGAGGATCAAGTCCAGGATTCTGGATTTCAGATATGATATCACGGATAGTCGGTAACCCATGCTTATCAGTAACGAAATCTGCCG
>CALIQO010000414.1 GCA_938044055.1 uncultured Saprospiraceae bacterium | reverse complement strand
GAGCCCTATTATGAAGGAATGCCAGACCCTCAAGGAATGTCTGTAAGGAACAAGGATATAGAGGAACTCCCATGGGGAGGAACGCTCGCTTTCTACTGGTGTATTGTAGGTGGAGCCATAGATAATAAATATGCCAATGCGATTAAGAAAGGAGTTATGCAGAAGATGGAAGAAGGGCCACTGACAGGTTCCTATTGTCAGGATTTAAGAGTCTGTGTATACGATGGTAAGATGCATGCTGTTGATAGCAACGATATGGCATTTATGCTAGCGGCGGCTCAAGTATTTAAGACCATCTTCAAAGAAGCTAAACCTAGAATTCTCGAACCAGTATACGATTTAGAAATTCTATGCAGCGATACTGTAATGGGAGATATTATGGGAGACCTTCAGACAAGAAGAGCCATCATTCAAGGAATGGAGTCTGAAGGCCACTACCAGAAGATAAAAGCCCGTGTACCATTATCTGAAATGTATAAATACAGTTCTACACTCAGATCCTTGTCGCAAGGAAGAGCTAAGTTTTCGAGAAAATTTGCTGAATTTCAAGAATTACCTGGAGATTTACAACGGAAACTAATATCGCAGCACGAGACAGAACTCGTAGATGCGTAATAGATTATAACAAGAGGCCATCCCGACTCCCGATTAAAATCTATTTTCTTAGAGTGATTTAGGAATCTATGTATCTTGTAGCGTGACTATAATTGCGAAATGAAGATAGGATTCGATGCTAAGCGCGTTTTCCACAACACCACTGGATTAGGAAACTATAGCCGTACGCTCATTAAGAACTTACATCGCTATTATCCCGACCATGAGTACTTCTTGTTTACACCTTCTGTTATAGAGAATGCAGACACAGCACCTTTCCTTACTAGTGATTTTAATATCGTAACCCCTACTAAGAAAGTTCCGGGATGGAGATCCCTTTTCTCATATAAATCCATCGAAAAGTTGAATCTTGACATATACCATGGGTTAAGTCATGAAATTCCCTTAATTAAACCTTCTAGTAATACTACTATGGTTGTTACTATCCATGACTTGATTTTCCTCAATAGGGCTTCAGATTACAATCGATGGGACAGGTGGTCTTACAATTACAAGTATAAGCGAGCTGCTCAATCTTGTGATGCGTTGGTTGCCATAAGTGAATACACCAGAGAACAAGTAAAGAAACACTGGGGCGTAGAAGAAAAAAAGATGCATACCATCTATCAATCTTGTTACGATGGGTACTTTCAGAAAGCTATTTCAAAATCAGACCGTTCTTATTTTTTATATGTAGGTTCTGTAGTAAAGAGAAAAGGACTGCATCATGTTATAGATGCTCTAGGCAAATGTTCTGGAAGGTATAAACCACGATTGATCGTTGTAGGAACAGGTAGCAGTTATATGCAGCAATGCAGAGATAAAATACAAAAATTAGGACTTGAAGATCAAGTAGAATTCAAGAAAAATGTGGGTACAGATGAACTTATAAGCCTATATGATAAAGCTCAAGCCCTCGTTTTTCCTAGTAAAGAAGAAGGGTTCGGGATTCCAGTGATTGAAGCCGGATTAAGGAATACACCTGTAATTACTACTCGAGAGGGTGCTCTTACTGAATCTGCCGGGCCATATGCTACCTATATTGACCTAGATCAAGCTGATGATTTGAAAAACGCATTATTGAGCTTCCTTATTCCCAACAAGAATCGTGATATTCTTACCGAAAAAAGCTATATTTATGTAAAGTCGTTGTTTAGCCCCGAGTCGACGGCACGTTCTTTGCAAGAGTTATATGTAAACTTGAGAACATAAGCCTATCGAGAAATGTCAGAAAATAGCTTATCTCTCTTTAATTCAATTACTAGTCTCCATATTTAGCTAATTAAAGCTACATTTGGACTGTTCAATTACCTATGGTAGTTGAATTAAAATCCAGGTTTCATTCTCATTATTTTGGGGTGGGTTCCAATACAACCACCCCTTTTTTTATGCCCCTAAGTCACATCCCTTCCCCGCCTGCACATCCTTTTATTCTATTGTACCCTTACAGTCAGATTCCTATACCTACTATAGGAGAATAATTTTCATACAAATTAAATATATTTATATATATAGAAATATATTATTTATATTTGACTTATTATAAGTTAGAAACAATATATTGATTTATATAATATGTGGTTTATTACTCATCGACTAAGGGTAAGAAATCACAATAACCAGAACTGACGACCATGGTATTCAAATGGGAAAACTACTACCTATTGGGTAAAATATCCGTATGGGTATGCCTCATCACTTTATTCCCCATTGCGGGAACAGGACAAATCTCTTTTCCTGCATGTGATCTCCACGTAAAACAAGAGCCAAGAATAAAGACGCAGACCAGAAGAGTCAATCGCGTCCAGCAGACGGATACCCGCTATTTTATAGACTGGGAATCTCCAGATGAAGCAATACAGTCTGATAATCAGTACTCTATCACAGCATTACCTATCCTTAAAACAGCTGAAACACTCACATTTAGAAATTTCGGATTTCAGATTCCTGATCTATCCGCTGTCTATGGGATAACAGTAAAAGTGGAAGGGATGTCGGCTGGAGAAGGATATATCAGGGAGAAAATAGCAATGTTGGCCCTTAAGAACAGTACGGTCATAGGGGAGAACAAGGCTAACCTAGCTTATAATCAGCAAGAATGGTCTAGAGATGAAGAAACGACATGGTATTATGGGGGAAAAGAAGATACTTGGGATTTAGAATTGATTTCAGAAGATATCAATGATCCTTCTTTTGGCTTTTCACTGCAAGTAAGAAATGCTAGTGGAAAAGAGGATGTGACTGCATTTATAGATCATGTAGAGATAGAAATTCACTATAAAGAAGTGTATAGGTTCTGTGATGGAGATTGTGTGACTTTCTCTGCATCGAAAAATGGCGATATTAAGGCTTATGATTGGATAATTCCACCTGGCTTCGAGCTGTTATCGGGATTAGAAACAGATGAGATAATTGCGCTCGGAAAGGGAGTTGCAGAATATGGAACATACGAAATATGCGTAGATTTAACAGATTATGCAGATGAAGTATTTAGATGTTGCAGAACATTTATTTTGGACGAATGTCCTATGCCCACTATAGGAGATATTGTATGGAATGACTTAAATGCCGATGGAATACTTGATTCCGATGAAGAAGGGTTACCTGATGTATTAATAGAAATATATGATATTAACAATGCCTTGGTTGCATCGGCAATAAGC
>CALIQO010000413.1 GCA_938044055.1 uncultured Saprospiraceae bacterium | reverse complement strand
GGAGGGTTATTGCAATTTCGCTATTATATACATTGTCTTATAGCTCAATAATGGGTAATGAGTAAGAATGTCTATCGAACATGAAAAATTATTTCTTGTTCCAACGTAATAAAAGTATTATTCCGATGCTGGACATTCAATCTTAATGATTTTTGTCGAAGGAAAAGAAGTTAGACTAATTATTTTTTCAATCTGAGTTTATAACACTCCCCATCCGTAGTCATGAGGATTACTCCAGCACCGGATTTATCTATATACTTATTACCATCCGAAAGCTGAAGCTTGGCGGCGTTATCGATGCCCCCGGTGGTTACTCCATTTCATAAGACAAGTTCATAAAGTTGAAGATCACATAAGTCGCCGACTCCATCATTATTATAATCTACCTGTTCTGGATTAGAAACATCGATGCAGTTATCACAGGCATCACCATGACCATCACGTTCGGAATCTTGCTGGTCAATTGTGGCTAAGTGGTGAATTATGCATACTTTCAAGACATCACCTAGAATCTTTTCTTATGCACGTTTTAAGGAATCTTATAATCTTGTTTTTAGTTTTCTTTTGCCTCAGTAGGTGTCAGCCTACCTGTGCACCTTCCATGCATCCCATGGTAGATGGAAACGATCAAGAATGGAATCAATTACTGGTTGATACTTTATTTCAGTTACCGGATGTATGTATGATGGTTTTTCAGAACAATCATTATGTATGGCTGGCATATACGATGGGTCCAGCGTCTTATGGTACATGTGATATAGAGATTAAAACGTCGGAACTTTTGTATCCACACAACCTACATGTATCTGCTCAGCTCGGAGAATGGGAAGTGGGAGATACCATCAATAGGCCTTCTGTTGCAGACAGCCCATTATGGTGGAATAATGATCAGTGGACCGCAAACCCATTGAAATTTAACGGTGTTGATCTTGCAGGTGGACCTGGTGATATTAACCTTAAACGAGACAGAATACGAGAAATACAACTATCAAAAGCCAGATTCGGAAAAGGGATCTGGGAATTGAAATTTAGTATTATGGGACTGGTAGATTCAGCAGGAAGCTTCATCTCAGTAACATGGCCACTAGATGAATCTAAGTATCTATTGACTGTTGAGTGATTTTACTTACACTCTATGCCTCGCAACCTTTCTTGTTCTATAAATTGATCGAAAGAAATGATGTTGCCATCCATATCTGTATATTCAAGATCTTCACATACTTCTACATCATTCGTTCCGTCTTTGCACGTAACGCAGTCTTTGCCGCAAGAAGAAAGGAAAAGAAATATGGATGTTATGGTTATGCAATAGCGTATCATAATGGTGGATTTTATTATTAAACCCATTCACAATTAATTTATTGTACTGAGCCTAGGTCTTAGATTTCCTAAGATGTATATTGTCGATAATGTCACCTTCTACATTTCAAATTTTCTATCCTCAATCTGAGAAACTAAAAACGCTTATCAAGTTATATTATGTTCACTATAGTGAAGACGAAAATTATGTCGACCAACTCACCTACTTTCCTAATCACATGACAACGTTCAGTGCATACCGAGGAACAACAATAGTAAAAGAACAATATCAAAGAATCCATCGATCGAACACATCTGAAGAATGGCATTTTCTGCTAATGCACAAGATTGATAGGTCGAGAAGCATCATAACGAAAGGATCATTTTTTAAAATTACAGTCGTATTTTATCCACTGGGATTAAATCATTTTTTATCAAAACATATAGTGGATGTTGGCGCCGATCATTACGCAAGTATACAACCATTTTCAAGTGGAATAAATCCGATATTGGAGATGTTTTATAGAATTAGAGATTTTCAATATTTGACTACTTCGTTAGATGATTTTTTTGAATCGGCATATGTTGGTTTGAAAGAAAATAGAATAAAGCGGTTAATTCATTTATTACTGAATGATGTTAACCTTTCAGTAGAGCGTATGGCATACTTAGAAAATATATCAAGGAAGACGGTTCTCCGCTTATTTAGACAACACCTAGATATGAGTCCTACAGCGTATAAATCTATTTTGAAATTTAGAAGATCATTAGAAGCCTTTCAAGACGAGAATTATAATGGCAAAATGACCCATCTAGCATATGAAGGAGCCTATTATGATCAAGCGGACTTCAATAACCATTTTAAGGAAAAAACAGGATTGACACCCAAACAACTTTTTGCAGAATTGAATGATATAAAGAAAGGGTTGTTCTGGAAAATGTCTCATGTCCCTAAAGTCCAATACCTTAAAGAACGATAAGCCTAAATTTGTGAAAACGAAATTATGGTAATGTTCAGGTTTCTTATTGTTGTCTTATTAACTATGGTATCTTTTGTATTGGTACAGTGTCAGAGTAAATATAAACTATCGTCAGATACAACTTCCTATTTTATTGCAGATGGTCCTGGATCTGCTGATACAGTTATTGTGATACTAGAAGGAGGGCCTAAGTGCGCCTTAGATTTTGAAATTAAAGGACGAGCTTATACAGAGTATCTCAATCGACACAAGGATTATCTTTTTGCAGTTGTTCATCAGTATAGTACGTATGATGATCGGTTATGCAGCGATGATGACTTTACGATTTCTGATGCAGAAGAAGCTACTCGGCTGAGCACCGATATGTTGTTGTCTACCATAAGTTATTTCAAGAAAAGAAATCGTATCGTAATTGTTGTAGGACATTCTTATGGAGCCTTTATAATAGTTAATTCACTAGTAGAAGGAGAAATTCAAGCAGATCATTATTGTGTTACTGCAGGAAGATTATATGCTAATAAAAATCAGCGTAATTTTCAGCAAAGGGGATTTAATTCTGGATTCGAAAAAGACG
>CALIQO010000412.1 GCA_938044055.1 uncultured Saprospiraceae bacterium | reverse complement strand
AATTTCTTCTATAAAGAAAGGTTGATTAGAGGATAGGTCTATCGGAATGGCTTGATCTATTTCTCCCCATGGCAGTTTTTCTATGGATGAATGTTTCCAATTAACGTCTTTTAGTTCAGTGGGAGTCCATTGTTTTAAATGTTGAGGAAATTCATGAAGTTTTTCTTTGAGTAGGAAGCGCTTGAATCCCTTGAAGGATTCTTGTTTTCCATTGATTTCCTCTAGGATTGATTTCTTTAATTCCTCAGGATAACCGGAAGATGAAATGTCAGCGAAGTTCTGCATAAAAAGAAGACTTTCTTGTCTTCTTCTTTCGAGTAAGTCGATTCGATTTAACTTAAAAATCTCAATGGTGATAGAAGCGCGCTCATCTGTACCTATCATTTCTCCATCTTGAGAGTATTGAATGAATGATTCAGGATCTTCGTCACAGGGATTAAGCAAGAGAGCATTTTCTTTTTTAAGTGCCTCACCCGTTGCTTTTATGTTACACCTTTTTCCTCTTACAGGAAAGCTGTTGTACTTATATGAGAAACAGTCTGGGCATAGTAAGAGTAGATTCTTCCATGTGTACTTCAACCAGAAGTAATGGTCTTGTGATTCTGTGCCGTCAATATTTTTCGCACTTCTTTTAGGCCGATATCGACCATTGAACGCTGGAGATTTTTCGTCTATGATCTGTTCGCAATAGGCACACCTATTGTTAAATTCCTTTCTAAGCAATGGGCCTATCTGTTCTTCAGGATCTTCTATTTCTATAGACTTAGATTTGAATCTTTTCTGAGACCTTATGTCGGCATCTTGGTCATAGAATTGACTGGCGTCTAGTGCGCGTCGCTTTATCTCATCTGAATTGAGATAAGATGGAGTCTTGCTTCGGGGTATACGAATCATAACACTTCTGATTATCTGTTCCTTAAGATACGGAACTGTTTCTACAGAAGGGTGAAATATTTAGTAATTGGACTTGTTTTCCTTTTATGTTGAAGATTTTTAAGGATATTAGATACATCTAAGTGGCATCAAGGAATGGAATTGATTCTCATCATATGAATAAAATAATCCTAAATTATTGTTCATTGAGAATTATAGTTCAGAAAATTAAATCCTAGAGAACGCTTGAAGCAATCTCCTTTTCTTGAAAACACCTGCTCTCTTCCCTAGACAGAACTGAAATCCCACTTGCCTCGGTATTTACGTTGGATCCATTGATTAGCTTCTTTCAGATTGGTGATTTCCATTTTAGCACCATCCCACAGCAATTGTTTTCTTCCGATGAATCGCTTGTCACCTTGCCAGAAGTTATCGTTTTCTAACTCTGGATTCTTAAGGTTGTATGCCTTGATCGCTAGGTTGCCCATCAGGATACTTTCTGTAAAAGGTCCTGCATATGAAAACGGAGAACTGGTCTCACCATTTTCATAGCCAGCCATAGCAGCATTGACCCACTGAACATGATGTCCTTCTGGAACACGTTTTTCTTTTGCTGCTGGCATTTCTTCATTTTCCATGCGCATCGTAGGGATCAATCTAGGATTCGCGCCATAACAATCACACATAAGTGTTCCTTTAGTACCATAGAAGATGCATCCTCCATCCCAGTTGCCCATAGCTTCATCAGGTCCTAGGCCCTCTGGTCTTTCTGGTTTAATTCCACCATCCATCCACGTTAATTTAATCTCACCTGGTCCGTCGGTACGAGGGTAGGAAAAATGAATCTTACTAGAATCTGGAAAACTTCCAGAATAGTCTTTTTCCTGGAAGTTACCAGAATAACTGCCTGTTATGCTACACTCAACAGAAGTGGGATACTTGATTGGTAATATCCTAAATACAGGATCCATTATGTGACAAGCCATATCTCCTAGTGCGCCTGTACCGTAGTCATCCCATCCCCTCCAGTCAAATGGGTGATACCCTTTATTGTAATCTCGATAAGGAGCAGTCCCTAACCATAGGTCCCAATTGAGTTCTGAAGGTACAGGCATTTTCCCTCCTGGTTTAGATAGGGCTTGCGGCCAGATGGGACGATTGGTCCAGCATACTACTTTATGTACCATACCTATCATTCCAGATTCGTACATTTCTTTCATCTTGCGTACGCCTTCTCCTGAACCACCTTGGTTACCCATCTGAGTTACTACCTTATATTTTTCTGCTGCTTCAGTGAGTACTCTCGCTTCATATATATCGTGCGTCAATGGTTTCTCTACATATACATGTTTTCCTCTCTGCATGGCCGCATAGGCCGCAACGGCATGTGTATGATCAGGAGTAGAAACAATTACTCCATCTATATCCTTTTCATGCTTGTCCAGCATTTTTCGAAAATCATGGTAGTACTTCGCTTCTGGCCAGGACATTTTAGCCTGAGCTACTTGTCTATCATCTACATCACAGTATGCTAAAATGGATGCATGTACACTCTTGCTACACGCTGATAAATTCCCTAAACCTTTACCACCTGCACCGATGGCTGCAATGTTAAACTTGTCACTTGGTGCTGTAAAACCTTTTCCACCGAGAACATGCCTCGGAACAATCATAATTCCAGCAGCTCCTATGGCCGTTTTTTTAATAAATCCCCTTCTGTTTGGTAAAGTGGTATGGGTAGATTTTTTCATTGAGTATGATTTTCTAAGCTTGAGGTATTGTGCTTCGTTATATTAATTCTCTTGATTGGTAAAATAGGATGACTATGGTTAAATTGCAATTGTTAGATGAAAAATCTTTTATAAATCCTAAATGAAATTAACATTGCCTTAGCTCAAATTGTTAACCATAGTTTCAACAAGTTAAAATCAATCCTTTTTAGATGTTAAAACCACAGTTTCTTTTAATTCTTTTCTGTCTCCTTGTAGGATATTCCTGTAAGCAGGTTAAGAATGATAAACCCATCCGTCAATCCATAAATAAAATATTGCCCCTAGGGGCATCTCGTGTGGAAGGGGGAAGTCCTAAGTATGAAAGTTTTAGGTATCCATTATGGAAAAAGCTTACAGAAAATGGGTGGGAATTTGATTTCATAGGTACCCAATCTGATAGGGCTTCTTATCCTTCTCTCGAAAATGAAAAAATGGATGAAGATCACGAAGGAAGAAATGGTTTTACTTCTGGTCAGCTTCTAGATAACCTTCCAGATTGGCTAGATAAAACAGGATCTCCAGACATTGTATTGCTTAGTGCTCCCGGAGGAAATGATGTTTTAAGATTAGATACGCCCGTAGAAGTTATTGTAGCTAACTATAACAGCATTATAGATGTTCTACAAAGGAACAATCCAGATGTGAGAATCATTATAGAAAAAATAGCTCCTGCTAAGGGAAGCTTTATGAATAAAAGAATGAAAACAGCCTTTCAGGCGTTGCATACAGGTATGGATGGTATAGCGAAATTGCAGACTTCTGCGAATGCTCTAGTCATAGCTGTAGACATGCATACGGGTTTTTCGGATGAGATGCTTGCTGATGATGTGCACTACAATAAACGAGGAGCAGCATTTATAGCCGATAGATATTATGATGTTCTGACTAGAATCCTTGAAAAATAGTTAATCGCTGAATGGCCTTAAATTTATGCGTACTTTATAGTCACTTCAATAAAAACAATTGATTAAAACAAGTATTACATGAATCTGAATAGCATCATACTTTTTGTTGATAATATAGATA
>CALIQO010000411.1 GCA_938044055.1 uncultured Saprospiraceae bacterium | reverse complement strand
GTAAGAAGGTGGAGAAATGATTTTTCCGCTTATATGCAATTCTTGAGGATTCGCGAAGTCATGCTCGATGATGCATGTATCGGTTATTGAATCCGGCATGTTGTATAACATAAGGTCGCAACCATCGCATGGTGAATCATTTTTGTGTTCGGTAATAGGAATGGTTCCTTGAGGGTTGATACAACTCAATATACATGCTAAGAATGCAGCACAGAGTGGCTTAGATGGAATATGTTTTTTCATATACCCAAATGTGGATAATATCCAGTGTATAGGCAACTTACTAGTTTAATTTGTCATTAAACCCTACAGATATAGCATGAAAAATAGTGCTACTTGTAGTCTTTCGGAATTTTGATTTTTGAACCGAGGCTGGTTACCAAGTATTGATGGTTTTTTTCTCTTATAAAAGTCTGAATATCTGAAGGGTGTATAATAACCGAACGGCCGATTTTTTTAAACTCACTTTCTTCTAAGAGCGTTATTGCTTTTTTGATGGAGCATCTTACATGATGCCTTCTACCGTCTCTACCATGAATAAAAAGGTAATGACCATCCGCAATAATGTGTGTTATGTAAGAAGGTTTAAATTTCTGATTGCCGAGATGTACCCAGTCTTCTTGAGGATTCGGAAGCTGCTTCTGGCTTTTAAGAAACATCACTAGTAAGAAAATAACATATCCAGGTATACCCATAGATTCAATATGATACCCTATAATATTGTTGAACCTATAAGGGTGATAAATTATGGTTTCACCTATTAACCAGATTATGATGCTTGTCGCAAATAGAACGATGAGGTGTATGATGAAAATATTTAATAAAAATGCGATTGTTGATTTCTTGCGAGGATTAAACTTACTGCACGTCAATAGTGCAATCAACCAATAGGAAGAGTACAACATAGATTCTGAAAGATAGAATTGATATCCTTTTATTGTGCTTACTGCCCAGTGGGTGAGAATGGTAGTTATGAATAAACCTATAAATAGGAGAGGTAGTAATCTGGTGATATTGCGAACGAAATGAGATTTAAATATCATATCAGGATATGTAGGTTACTTGTAAATTATGACGAATTCTCGATTAAGGTGAACTTCAAGGAATAGAAAATAAAATTTTAACTACTCCAGTGTAATTGATAACCGATTTATCTCGATGGATTATTCTACAATTCCTTTTCTAAATGCCCATGCAACCAATCCAGGTGTGTTGCGCGTGTCTGTCTTATCCAGTAATCGTTGCTTATGTCCTTCTATGGTCCTTCGAGATCGGAATATTTTATCAGCGATCTCTTGAGAAGTAAGACCCTGACAGATCAATTTGAGAATATCTAGTTCTATGTCGCTGAAATTGTGTTGAGCTTTATTCTGTAAAGCGGGTGTATGGATGCCTTGTATCATTATCCTTGATAGTTGGTCGTTGAGATAGAATCCTATTTCTAAAACTTTATTAATAGCGAGTTCCAGTTCATCGGCCTCCGCATCCTTAAGAATATAGCCTTGCGCTCCTAACTTCATTGCTTGCATAACGAATGGGATGTCGTCATGCATAGATATGATTAGAACAGGTACATTATTCCCCGTTGCTCTTAATTCTTCTAGTGTTTCAAGTCCATCCTTTCTAGGCATCTTTATATCGAGAAGGATTAAGTCTGTATCCGTATGGGCGGATAATTTTTCTAGACATTCTACACCGTCACTTGCTTGGAAGCAAACAGTCGTAGAAGACAGACTGTTTATTATTCGGGATAACCCAGTACGAAATAGTGTGTGATCATCTATGATTCCTATCTTACGCATGAGCTACTTCTTTAGTAATGATAACGGTACTCCCATTATTGTGTGAAGTTACAATTTCGAAAGTACATCCTATGGCTTTAGCCCTTGCTTCTATATTGCGCAGACCTAGACCTTTAACATCTTCATTGATGTCGAAACCCTGACCATTGTCTTTTATCGTATAGGTATATCCTGCTTGTTTTTCTTCCTTATATGTTATGGCAATGGAATCTGCTTTTCCATGTCTAAGAGCGTTGTTACAAGCTTCTTGCGTTATTCTATATAGACTCAGAAGTTCACTTGAGTCCAGTTGTAAGGAAGCAGGTATAGAGTAGTTAAGCGTGACCTGATTGCCCTTTTCTAGCCGCCTTTTTAATTCTTGTATCGAAGTTTCTAAGCCAAATTTTTTCAGAACACTCGGCACTAATTCTCTACTGAAATCTCTGACTTGCTCAATGTTGTCATCCAGGATGTCTATATAAGATTGCAGTTCCTCTTTTTTAGATGCTTCGGATTCTGAGATTTCACTTCTGAAATACAGCTTAAGACTAGATAACAATGGTCCTATGTCATCGTGTAGATTAGCGCCGATTCGTTCTCTTTCGTTTTCTTGTGTTTCTAGGGTTGCTCTCAGAAGGGTTATCTCATTCTCTTTCTGAAGGCCCATTAGTTTTTCTTGATGTTCTTGTCTTCTTTTTATATAAAAGTATGAAAAGATAACCACTGATGTTGAAAGTATAAAGAACATAATGATACCTATTATAACAAAAACCTCTTTGTTATCCATATTGATTTTCTTTCACTTCTTTCCATAATATAATTGCGGAACATATGTTGAACAATAAATATGATGATTGTCTAACCATCCAGAAATTCTTTCCATACTCCACATCAATAATGCTTCCAAGATTAATAATAGCAAAGACGCCATGACAAATAAAAAAAGATGCTATAATGTAAAAAGTTGTGTTGGTTTTTGTTTCAAAAGAGCTACCTGGGTCTGAAAAAAATGTAAAATCAAATAAATAGATAAGAGAAATAATAAGCAGTGAAAAATTGAGCAGATACCCCGTCGAATCATATATAGGCTTTAATTCAAGTTGATTAAAATAGGAGTAGAACCAGTAGGGAATCATAATTAAAATAAGGGAACCAATAGATAAGTATTTATTCAACTTTTTATGAAGATTGATATGAAAAACTAAAATGAATATTAGGATAGCTTTCATTAAATATCCGATAAATAAGATGTCCAAATTATTCTCTTTAGCGATAAAACTCTGCCGCCCTATATAGTCAAGAACGAGTGAC
>CALIQO010000410.1 GCA_938044055.1 uncultured Saprospiraceae bacterium | reverse complement strand
GATGGATACTTCTTGCCTCCGCCCAAGCCACGCCTCCATGAGTTGTATTATACTAAAGGCGCTCAGAAAATGGGCATTCCTGTAATTCCAGCTAGACTGTCTATCTTGACTAAGAGAATTAACAAGGAAAGAGGCGTATGTTTCTACTGTTCGCAATGCTCTAGATCTTGTAACGCCTATGCTGATTTTTCAGCTGGATCGGTTTTTATTTTCCCTGCTCAGAAAAATGGACAAGTAGACCTATATACCGACTGCATGGTAAGAACGGTAACTACAGATTCTGAAGGAAAAGCAACTGGCGTCTCCTATATCAATAAGAAAGATAGAAAGGAATACGAACTAAAAGGGCGCTCTGTCGTTCTCGGTGCATCTGCCTGTAGCACAGCTAGAATATTGATGAATTCTAAAAGCGCACAACACCCAAATGGTCTGGGCAATAGCAGCGATCATGTCGGAAGATACTTACATGACAGTACCGGTTCTGGCATCACTGGATTCGTTCCTAAATTGATGGATCGGAAGATCTACAATGAAGATGGTGTAGGTGGCCTCCATGTTTATAGTCCATGGTGGGGTGACAATAAAAAACTAGACTTTCCGAGAGGATACCACATCGAAGTATGGGGAGGAATGGGTATGCCCGCTTATGGATTCGGATATGATATAGAAGGAATGAATAAGTTTATCGGAGGACAAGTCGGAGGATACGGTGACAAGCTGAGAAAAGATGTAAAACGATTCTATGGTTCATTCGTAGGAATGGCAGGAAGAGGGGAGTCTATTGCGAAGTATGAAAATAGATGCACCATAGATCCCGATACTGTAGACGCGTACGGCATTCCTGTATTAAAATTTGACTACAAGTGGTCAGATTATGAAGTGAATCAAGCCCGTCATATGGTAGAAACATTTGCGGAGATCATCCACAATATGGGTGGACAAGTTATGGGAGACTTGCCAGGAAAAGATAATAAATATGGCCTTTTAGCACCTGGACAGATCATCCATGAAGTAGGTACTACCAGAATGGGCAACGATCCTAAAACCTCAGTAACCAACAAGTGGGGTGCACTGCACGATGCCGATAATGTATATGTGGTAGATGCAGGCGTCTTTACTTCTCAGGCAGATAAAAACTGTACCTGGACCATAATGGCACTAAGCATGAGAGCTTCAGAACATCTTGTAGAACAATTGAAAAAAAGAGAAATATGAAACGGAGAGAAACACTTAAATCCCTGCTTATAGGTGGAATCGCTGGAGCGACCATTACGACTACAGGATGTAAAATAGAAAATATAGAAGGAGAAACCGTTGCATCTGAAAAATTGTACGGAAGGACACCTTCTGAAATTGAGCATGATGAAAAAATCATGGCAGAGCAATACTTCAGCGAAGCAGAATTATCTACTATCGCCGTTTTATGTGACATCATTCTTCCAGCGACAGCAACAGCTGGATCAGCTACAGAAGCAGAAGTGCCAGACTTTATAGAATTCATTGTTAAGGATATTCCTCGACACCAGCTTCCCCTGCGTGGAGGATTGATGTGGTTAGAGATTGAATCCAATCGAAGATTCAATCAGTCCTTTACAGCATTATCAGATTCCGATCAGATAAGCATCATCGACGATATTGCATATCCAGATGAGGACGGCACTTCACCGGAACTAGAACCTGGAAGAAAATTTTTTAAGCACATCCGCAACCTTACGCTGACAGGATACTACACCAGTCAGATGGGTATAAAAGATCTAGGATACGCGGGTAACAGGCCTAATATATGGGATGGTGTACCTCAAGATGTGCTAGACAAACACGGAATGGCTTACGATGAAAAACTCTTGCCTATATATGTAGATCAGTCTAAACGAGAAGTCCAAGCTGAGTGGGATGACAAAGGAAACTTGATTACATAGGAGCACGGAATAAACGGTTAACTGAGTTTTTCCTTCGTTTTCTTAACCCAGACGTTGCCCACCAGACTTGAAATAATCAAGGCAATGGCGAGTAGACTCCATATGGTCTGATACTCGTCGAAAATGGCCCATCCCATGGCAAGGGTAAATACGGCTTCTGCATACTTAAAAGGTGCTACAATATTGGCCTCGGCAACTTGGAAAGCGCGTGTCATAAAATACTGTCCGAAGAAACCAAAAATTCCAAGCGTCAATAAAACGATCCATTCTTTTCCTATGGGTTGCTGCCAATCCCACATCATGCCTACCCCACCTACAAGAACACCCATCAGCATAAAATATCCGACGATCAATATCGGATGTTCTGAATTACCGATCTTCCGCAATATCACGTATACCATTCCTGAGAAGAATGCTGTCAAGAAAGCCAGGCCTAATCCATACATACTCACACGGGCATCGAAACCCTTGAGCATAACTACTCCACCGAAGGCTATCAAGAAGAACAACCATTGCATGCTATAGATTTTTTCCCTCAGAAAATACACAGCCATAAAAGCGGCAAAAATCGGAGACAGGTATCTCATCGAAACAATCGTTCCCATCGGCATGATCTGAAAAGCTTTAAAAAAAATGGCCATAGATATAACTCCGACGACACCTCGAGCTATTAACCACGAAGGGCGATTGCCGGGAATGGATATAGACATTTTCTTAAGCAATAATAAGCAGATAAGAAGAGAACTGAATGACCTGAAAAAAACCAATTCCATAGTAGGAATATGATCTACCCATCTTATAAAACCATTCTGCACGGTAAACGCAAGTGCCGATAGTATCATAAAACCTACTGCTTTGAGTATCACTGAATTTATCATTAATGTTAAAAACACATAAATATAATTCCTTATAGGTAACCTATTTTTAACTTTGTATCGAAACTTGAATAACTATGTATAAAACTAAATTATTTCTAGCCGGGATATTTCTCATAATCGGTTTACAATCACAAGCACAGATACGAGTAGGTGCCGGTGCAGGACTTATTTCTGATGGATCTGTCGCTGCTCTACAAGGTAGAGTA
>CALIQO010000409.1 GCA_938044055.1 uncultured Saprospiraceae bacterium | reverse complement strand
CTGAGATGGTCGACTAGAAGCAGGTTCACCACTTAATCGGAAAGTCGAAAGCCCAGTAAGACCTATGGCGAATCCTGTCTCAGGGAGAAACCAAGCAATCGGGATTATCTTATATCGCACGTTACTTGAGTCTTGTACTTCTTGATTATGCGATTCTTGAGCACTGAGGCTAGGACCAAGTAGGAATATGACTATAATGAGTAAGAAGAAATTCTTCATTAAGAGGACCAGTATTTTACGCAACAAAAATAACGAACTAAATAATGAAATTGTTATTCTAAAAGACGCTTAATATAGAATAGGGTAGGTACTGCCAAGCATAAAAAAAGGAGATCTTCAAGCGAAGAATCTCCTTTCGTAATTTAAAGTCCTAACTTATTATCTTATATGTCTGCCCATTTTTCGACAGTCATTACAATTTCGTTTCCAGGATCAGCTGCGAATACTCTGTTTCCTATTTCTTCACCGGCTGCATCTTTTTCTACTTTACCCCAGTCTCCGTCTCTTCTGAATTTAAACTCAGCTCCTTCATCGAATGAAACTGGAAGACAGAATACATTATCTCCTCTAGAGAATAATACAAAGTTAGCATCTAGTTCTCCTGGCCAGCCATTGAAAGCACCGACAACTTCGATCTGAGCATCTGCAGGTGTTCCCTCTGGAACAGTAACTACAAGAATTGTCATGTCTTCAGAAGCACAAGGATCTGCTTCAGTAACTACAATGTTTCTTACGGCAGTAGTTATATTTCCTGCAGAATTAGTAACTGTCATAGAAATAGAATACTCTCCTTCTGCTGGAGCAGTTCCAGAATAGCTAAATGTATGTGAAGTTCCACTTAAAGACTCTGTTGCAGATATTCCTACATCTGAGGTAACTTCTAGTGAAGTAAGTCCATCTGTATCTTCAATAGTCCCTGAAAAAGTAATTGCTTGTCCAGGTTCTAGGTTTAAAGTTCCTTCTGGCGATGTGATGTTAACGGTGGCTGTGTGAAAATCTTTGTCACTCCCGCATGAGAGGAAAAGTCCACCTAATAGCATGAATAACAAGCTAAATCTTGTAATCTTCATAATTTAGGATAGGTTTAATGATTTAATTAATAAACGTGAATATAATTGTTAGTGTCAACTTGACATTAACTAAATGTAGAAAATTTTTAAAATTTTCAGATGCATGCTTTCGATGCAGAATTATATTTTGCAATATAGCGATAATACAGTATTACATATGTGTCATTTTAGGAAATTTCGATGGGTATGAATTTATATGATTCAAAGCCTTTTAATTGTCAAATGTTAAAATTGGTATCATTTTCGCATGTAAAGTAATATTCGACGTAATCAGAGTGTAAGAGTTTATTAGAAGAGAGTGTCTTTACTTCGCTTAAAATGAGTATTTAATCAAACACATTTTAAGTGAATCCAACTAAAACAGTACATCCGTACTTAATGTATCTATGCATAATTATTTATGCCTTATTGGGAATCAATAACCTTCAAGCACAAGGTGCTTTTTTTATTGATTCCTTATACCATTATGATCTCACAGGTCTAGCGCATAAGAACGAGCAATTATATAATGCCCGAGTAGATTACCTTAAACATAATTATGGTCTGTCCACAGGCGTTACCATCAATAATTCAGAGTTTAACCTGTACAACAACGGTGTATCCTCTAGAATAAGATTAGATATGGATGTTCTGGGAAGTGGATGGCTCAGTAATAAGTATGATAAAGAGAGGATTCAAGTAGAAAGGGCTATTGAAGAGTTAGCTGGAAATAGTGAGGAACTTAATCACAATTATGGACTCTATTATGATTATATCCTTTTCCTTTTTAATGAATTGAAGCAACCTCTTATTGAAGGGTTGATTGTTCAGATTAAAGACCTTGCCTTTTTTCAGACGGAACTCTATTACAATAAGATTATAACATTTGATGAACTGTTAGAGACGCGTTCTGATATTGCTAAATATGAGAGCCTTCTAGAAGCGGTTAAAAACTTTAATAAAGTATGTGCATCCGTCTACTTTCAAGATGGATTACCTAGGCCAGATGATATTTTAACCGTACTCTATCATTTAGACATTGACAGACTGACGAAGGAGTTGACGACTGACCTATATTCACTAGGAAAATATGATCTTAAAAAAGACCTTGTAGAAAACAAGTATAGAAAAAAATCACTTCCTAGACTTTCTATTTCTACAGGTTTTAGAATCAGGGATGCAGGTTTAAATTCAGGCAAAATGTTTTTTGGCTTAAGCTTCAGAAAAGACATTCTACCTAGTCAAGACAGAATGAGAGATATCGAAATAGATATGGTAGATCACCAGGAAGGTGTAGAACAACAACAATTACAAAAAGAAATAGCAACCCACTATTATGAGTATCAGTATAAGCTTAAGCAGCATCAGACACTTCAATATAAATTGTATCACTACCAAGAAGTAGCAAGAATACATCGTGTTAAAAACAATCAGACAGTTTACTTAGATGGGGTAGAAGTAAAGAAAAACTCGATTGATAGTCTTATGGTTTCTCTTGAGATGATAGACTTAAGACAACAATTGATGCTTAAGATTCTCAAACTTAAAAAACTCATATACCCTAGGACGATAGGCGATTATCTAGAAGAAGTCATAGATAAAGATATTCAGAGATACGCCGGTAACCGATTTTACTTACTTAAAGAAAATTATTTATTGACAGCCATAGATCTTGATATTCTTGAGAGCAATGAGATAGAAGTCATCAACACTTCTGATGTTCTTGAGATGAGAGAGATCGTATTGGTTCCGATTGTTGATTTTAATTCTAGGCTTGAGTTAGAAAAATGGATTGAACAGAAAATTTCTAAGTACCCCGATAGAAATTTCTTGTTCACAGATTTAGCAGCTTTCAAAGGTTTAGAAATTAAAACCATGGAACAACCGG
>CALIQO010000408.1 GCA_938044055.1 uncultured Saprospiraceae bacterium | reverse complement strand
AGATATGCTAGAATTCCACCAGCAAGTTTATATGGAATTAAGGTTATGGTATTGAGCTTTACATTCATCATAAGTAGGAATAAGTGTATGTAATGCATTATAGCGAATGCAGCTGTTAAAGTACGCGTCTTGTTTAATTGTTCTTCTGAACTGGGGATGCTGCGAGCATATACCCACATCGCAACCAGAAATACAGCAAGTGAAAGTCGTCCAGAATAGCGGGCTGCGTATCTAAATGTTTCCGAGATATCGTCTGCTATATAATAGGATAAAAGAAAGACAATTATTTCCATCCCGATTCCTACGAACGATAGCTTCTTTAAGGTTTTCATTTCATTATTTTGAATTCTATAATATCTCCATCATAAGTGATATAATTCATTTCAGTGAAACCATGTTCTTCATTGAAATAATATTCCAGGGTGCTCTTTCCGTATCTCGAGTTTTCACCGTAACTGTTGAACTTGTAACACATGATATCTCCAGTAGCGACATATGTTTTATTCACTTCTCCTACATATTCATGATGGCATTTTGTTTCAGTACCATTATACCATCTCCAGTTATTCAATATGTGTGTTGTACTGCTGAAAGAATGGTTGCTCTGATCGGAGACAGGAAATTTTATTTCAGGAAAAGGAGCAAGTTCTGTTTTGAAAAATTCATTGTTTCTAAAAGGATGCATCCATACAGTATGAGCATTTTCAATAATGCCAGTAGTATCTGTATTATTCCAGAATTTACCACCTACAATCGAATCTACTTCATTATAATGATCTATTGAATCTTGGAGTGTGCTATTGTATATGAAAATGGCTTGACTTTGGCTGGAAGCAGCTTCATCTCCCCATCCTGTGCCATCTGGAATAATTGTAATATGTGTATCTGCAATAGTATCTCCACCAGCGTTTATCCTAACTGCACTGTATTTTATTTTTCGGTTGTGTTTGAAGATTTTGAGATTTTTATGATGGTTAATTAATTCTTCAATACGTTCGTTAAGACCTTTTTCAAGTTCTCCCCACCAGTCTTTGTTTTTATACTTATCGAATATTTCATAATTAACCAATACTCTTTTTCTATCTGATTTAGTTGCGACATCAATAATCTTGAATAGATTTTCTTTTACACCTTCTTCATTATCAATCATACAATTTGCGGCTGCAGCATATAACCGGTGATTTGCAATTTCCTCATCGTTTTCTTTCGTCCATAAAACATCAAACGCTTTTGCTGCATTTGAGTAATCGGCATTATCATAATGTTTTGTAGCAACTCCTAAGGCTTCCCAGTAATCTTCAGATGTATGTTGTGCGCTGATTTCTGTAGCTGTAAGGAGTATGGATATGAAGCAAAAGAAGATCGTTGTTTTGATCATATTAATTGATATTGTATGGCAAAGATTTCAGAAAAATTAGACACCTATGTTTTACAATTTATTAAATTATCTCAATTCTTCGCCCAGTAAGCTTATAATTCTGTCTATACTTCTGATTCCTTTTTTTATCCGTAAATTTCCACTATCAAAGTTGTCCTTATTGGTTCTTAATATATTGGTTATTTCGGTGTCACCTTTTAAAACATCTATGTTTCTCAAGACTGCGTATTTTCCGAATTTAAAATCTTTGGTTTCTCTTCTAATAATATTAATCCAATCTTCCTTAAAAGTTAATTCAACGTCTTCAATAGATTTCATCACACTTTTTATTTCGTCATCATAGTATGCTCCTATTATAAATCTCAATTGCTTGTTGGTGATTAGGTCTAAGCCTTTAGATTTTATAACTTCATAGGCATTCGTCAGAGGCTGAAATCGATCAAATCGTACAATATCCGCCATCCAGTATTGTAAACTATCGTTTTCTTGGGGAGTCCACTGTGTGTTTAAAATTTTGTCTGTGGAATTCATCGCATCTTCGAAGTTAATCTGTATGTCTATTAAAGCTAGTTTATCTCTAATCAGATTGGCTCGGATTTGTTGCAGGATATCTTTTTCAAATGCTTGATTCTTTCTTTCCTCGTTCCAGGTATTTATAGACAATGCAATCAATATTCCAAGAACAACAAGGGCTATTTCACCTATAGCGTACAAAAGGTATCTGCTTATCCTATCAGTAGACGTGTTTCCTGAGATTGTTTTATGTCTTACTTTTCTTAAGAAATTTATCATTAATATTTATGGTTTATAATGATCTAGTTCATCGCTGCTTATTTATTGGTGAATTAACCTTAAGCCGATAGAGTGATTTTATAAGTTGTATTGTACAGTTTTTAATTCTTGTTTTAGTTTTCGAATAGGCACGAACAATCTAAGCTTTATGGAAGTGATTTTCTATAAAAATATTAAAGTCTATTCTATTTGTTGAATTTCGTCGGTTTTATCATGACTAAAAAGAGAAAATGTATTTCTAATAATTTACCAATATATGCAAAATGGCATATTACAACCATAAAACGATGAAATACTACTGAAAATAGAATAATTGATTTAATACCCCCTGATTTATACACTTTTGCAAATCATCATAGGTTTAGTTTCCTAGTCATTTCTAGTATAAATCTTAAAACATCCATTATTATGAGACTATTTATTCTTTTCATTGCACTTTTATGTCTTCATGCTCCTATTTCTATATGTGGGCAAAATTCCTTACGTGGTATAGCAATTGTAGATTTTTCAGAAGAAAATATAGAAAGTGCAAATTCTCAATTATTCTCTGCTGAACATATGGTTAAGGTCGCAGGGATTCCATATGTAGTCACAAAAGATTTAAATAAGGCTTTAGAATATTCAATGGTATTATTTAGCTCAAAATTGACTTCATCATCATTATCAGATAAGCAAGATAATATGATTGATTCTTATGTAACCAATGGAGGAATCCTTGTTGTCCCTATTCTTGAGGATAAAGATGTATTTCCTATGTTTGGAATTGAATCATTTATTCCAGTTAAGACTCGTTTCAACATTCAATGGAATAAAAGTATTCAATCAAAGGAATTAGAATGGATAGATGAAGCTGAAGAGTGGATAATTTCACTTGGAAGACCTGATTTAAATGAAACAATAAAAACCTATGGCTATACTACGACGACAGCTACTGTATTAGCATCATATGAAGATTCATCTGCAGCAGTAACTTATAATAATTATGGCCTTGGACATGTTATCAGCTTTGGCGTTTCTTGGAAGGATGTTATTTTAAGAAATCAAATTAATCGTGATTTTCAAGCACAAAGAGTTTCCTCAAATGGTTTTGAACCTACTTCAGATGTGTTTTCGCTTTTTATAAGAGGTGTTTTTCAAGAGTACAATCAATATACAGTCTGGCTACATACCAGTCCCTTAAATTCAAAGTCAACCCTAATAATAACTCATGATATAGACAGTCAGTCAGGTATGGATAGTCTATATAAATTCGTGGAT
>CALIQO010000407.1 GCA_938044055.1 uncultured Saprospiraceae bacterium | reverse complement strand
CGTGTAGGCCTGAAAGCGCTCAATAGTTCCTCACCTATGGATGCTCATGTACAAGGCATGACTGTATACAATACGGAGAATGAAGGTGCATTCCCTTATCAAGTAACTCCAGGATATTATATCAACGATGGGAGCCAGTGGTTGCGTCTAGAAAACTCTTCTGCTACTATAAATAGATATGGAGATGTTAAGCAAGGTTTTCAATCCACAGATCATGGTGGTTGGTACATTCTGGATGGTAGACAGATTTCATCTCTTTCTACCCATGCACAGGCAGCGGCAGTTTCTCTTGGCTTTTCAACGAATCTGCCTGACAGTAGGAATAAGTTTTTGCAGCATGGTATTGCGCCTGGAACTATAGGTGGTGCTCCTAATCATATGATTAAAATTCAACGGATTAATTTGCCTGTTGTAAATTTCACCGGACTAGCCCTGTCAGAGGGAAGTCATACTCATCTTATACATCCTCCTAATACATATACCAATTCTTCTGGTAGCCATGCTCATATTATTGATCCTCCATCTGTGATAACCAGCTCTAATGGGAATCATACGCATACAGGCAAGGCGTCTGTCAATGATGTCAATAATTCTAGTTCCCAAGGTTTTCCTTCTGGTAATGTGCATAATTCTTTTAGAAGTTCAGATAGAGCAGGATCTCAAAATGTGAATCAATCTGCAATATCTTCAGCTGGAGCTCATTCTCATTTTATTAATATCGGGGCATTTAATTCATTGACCGCAGGAGCACATACACACTTAGTAGATATGCCTAGTTTTTCAAGTGCTTCTTCTGGTAGTCATACCCATCCAGTTCAAGTAAGTTCTGGAGGGTCTGGTGCTGATATGGATATAACGCCAGAATATCTAAGTATTAATAATTTTATCTATCTGGGGCAGTAGAATGTCGACCATCTTCTGGGAAAAAGAAGATATTATGTTTCTTCTAATTTTAAATGAAGTATCCAGAAAGCAGTTTTTATAACACTTATTCTTCTCTAATCTCAACCCCATTTTTAATGGTTAGCTGCCCAGTATTTAAAATTACATCTCCTATTCCTTTCTTAACCGGATTTTCATAAAAGATAATATCTTCTATCGTGCAATTGCCGAGTACATAAAGACCTCTGCCTTCATTGTTGGATCCAGCGATAATGTGTAAACCTTTTAGGAAAACTTCTTTAAATATATTTACTTGGAGGACTCGGCCAGTTGATTCACCCTTGATGTATATGTTGTCTGCAAGATCAGCTAGAATGGTAAGGTCTTTATTTATATTGATCAAGGCCGACGTAAACTTGATGGTGTCGCCGAACATACTTGAGTGGAACATTATTGTGTCACCTGGATTCGCACAATCAATGGCATCCCTGAGTGATCCAGCTCCAGTATCTGCAGGACTTGTTACCAACTTACAATCACTAGTGCCCAGAATTTCAATCATAAAATCTTCTGTCTCTCCTGCCGAATATGGGTCACAAGCTGCTAAGCCTATATTGGTCCACCATCGATGCATGATGATGCGCATCTTCATCAGGCCGGGATCCAAATCGGTAGGGGTGGTTATTGAAAAATTCTGGATAGCAGTAGATGGGGTAGTGGTATTGATTATCTGTTCGGAAACTTCCCAGATTCCATTCTGGTTGTAATCAATCCACCCATACCAGAGAACATTCTTTACATCATCTAAGTAACCTGGACTCACACTTATATTCATTATGTCTCCTGCTTCTATCACATGGGATCGCTCACAAGACCAATCTTTGTATCCACCATTCCATTGCGAAGACACAACATCATCGTCTATGACTACTTGATCTATCCAGTACCTCCATGTCGATTGTGGACTGGATGGGCAATAGATATCAGAAGCCAGAGTTGAAAATGAAGTTGTAATTTCATCGCTTTCTACGCCACCACATAAGGCAGAAACCCTCGCTTCATAATCAGTACAAGCATTTAATCCGGATAAGGAATATGGAGTAGATACATTGTTCACTTCAGTCCAGGCAGCAGCCCCTATTTCTCGGTAAGCTAGATTGAAGTTTCCAGAAGTATTGGCATTCCAGAATACCTCTGCTGAATTCGAAGATACAGTAGCGGCGTATAATCCCCACGGAGATTCACAATCTGGATTTTCGCCTAAGTAAAAAATATTGGCCCCTTGTCCATTACTGGTTCCTACGAGTCGATTGTTATCTATGAATAGCATATTTTTCATTGTCCCTCCGAAGCCTGAAAAGCTCAGTGGACTCCAGCTTCCACCACTGGGTTTTATGAATAGTTTCTGGGTGCGTTGACCATTGACCCAGAGTTTTTCCATAACCACTAGTGTGCCATCTGGAGCAACGGCGATCAATTCGCTTACACTGGTTCCAGAAGGAATTGATGACCAGACACCATTGTCATAAATCCATATAACTCCCGAGCTGGCGCACATGTACAATTTGCCAGGTGTGTTTTTATCTAACTTTACATGATTGATGGTTGCACCACTGGGATTGTTAATCTCTGTCCATGTCGTTTCGTTCCATCCTCTTTTATACAGTTGACTTCCCTTGTACACATAGAAGACATCGTTGTCATCTCTCAGTAGACGATCTATAGATTCCCACTCTTTAAACAGACTGGATTGAGTAATGCCTTGGTCCCATGCTTCCCAGGTTGCCGCTCCATCTAGAGATCTATAGATCTGATTAGGAATGCCATCTTGATGGACTCCTACAACTAAGTGCTCTGGATTCTGAGAGTGAATCTGTAAATCTTGAATAACAATGGCATCTTCGAAAAAATTAGTAGCCATGGGCCAGAACCAACTCTCGCCTCCATTGGTTGTTTTTCTAATCTGTCCCGTATCATCAAATTTTTCTCCCACAACATATCCTATCTCAGGATTAGAATCTGCATAGCGTAATGCTGCACTGTAATGCAAGAGCAATCCAGGAAAGACCATGTCTTGTCCTCCATCATAGGTATCGTACTGACCCACATCGGCAACGTTAACAGTAAATCTATCTGAATCGACCGGATGTGGACTTACCCGTAAGGTTACCATGATGTGGATGCCTTCTGCTACCCATGTCCAATCCCACTGACCATTGTCATCATCATCGGTAGGATTCACACTACTCACCAGATTCGTACTGGCATCTGCGGTACGCCATACACCATCCATGAATGCCAGAGAGGCATCCAATGGGTGAAAGTATAAACCCGCCATAGAATTTCCATGACCTACCTTGACATTGTTTTCTGAGTATGGAGGGAAAATCAGTTTCTGAATATTTGTTCCAGCAGTGTACTTGGAAAAATTGTAATTCAGTCCACCATCTACTGTCTCAAGCAGTCCACTGTTGTTGAATCCATTGAAGGCACCGAAGTACCACCGTCCACTCTGCGTAGGGTGGGCTTCAATATAAAATCCATAGTCGTAGCCAAATGGTTGTTCCGTCGCTGTCCAGGTATCATCGACAGGATCGTAGATGTTAATCCCACTGCTCCGACTTACAATTATCTTATGAGTCACAGCATCAAATTCGAAATCTACTACATCGTCTGTTCTTAATTGATCCAGGGTGCCATCCATTATGTTGAATTCCCATAAGCCCATACTTTCACTATTCACACCACTCTGAGTTTCTATCATGGCCGAGATATAGATTAAGTTTTTATCGGTAGGGTGGAAGTCTATTTTAGTAATCCAGCAATTAGAAAAGGTTGCCGCGTGAAGTTCGGTCCATGAAGTTCCTGAATCAGTAGAGAAGTAAAATCCTCCATTGTTTTGCCAGGCGCCACCACTGAATGAAGG
>CALIQO010000406.1 GCA_938044055.1 uncultured Saprospiraceae bacterium | reverse complement strand
GGAATACTTATAGGCTGAATCATACTGATTGGTACGGCTATAGACATCAGAAAGTTGTCGATATATTTTCAATCGATTCTCACTGAATGGATGCATAGGCATTACTTCTTTCGCTTCGGTTAAGTACTTGACGGCCTTGGTATAATCTGACCTAATCTTGTTAAGGTATCCTATGCTGTATAAGCTAGAGGATAGAAAATCCTTATTGCCTATTTCGTTGCTTAGTTTAAACGCTCTAAAGGCAAATATAAGGGCGCTGTCAATTTCATTCAAGCGTTCATAATTGTCTACTCGTTCCATGGTAAACTTAATGAGCAATGTCGTATCCTTAAGTGATTTATTGACCTGGGCTGCTTTTTTAAGGTATGTCTGTTCTAGGTCTATGTCTCCCTTGTCTTTGTATACGGTAGCCATTTCGAAAAGAACATCGGCTTCATTATAGGTGTCTTTTATATTCCGATAGTGCGCAAGTAGCTCCTCATACAACTCTAAAGATTCAGCATACAATTCTATTTTATGGTATCTATCAGCAATCTGACGCTCGATATTGTACATCTGAAGTGTATCTTGGATCCGCTTATAGTATCTGAGACTCTGGGTATAATTGTCAAACGAGCGCTTATGTCTAAACCTAGATTCTTCGAATTCTGCAAGCAGAAAGTATACATCTGCCAGTCTGCGGATATCATCGTCCCCTAGCAGTTCTTTCTGTCTGAAAGTATCTCTTGCTCCCTCGAGCATATTATTAAGTTCAATAAAGGTATAATTGCTATCGAGTACGCCTTGACTTATTCCTAGAAATGGGAATAGAAATAGATAGGTTATGGAGATTAACCGTTTCACAGACTGGATGTATGATTATATGACGCTTGCATGGGAGGTTATTGAATCTTAAATCACTTCAATATTAACGAAAAATAATTACTAAGTATTGAGTGCTTCTTAAGATCCTTTAAGTTGATTTTAGGATTAGTTGAAAAAAGAAAACCCTCAACTTTTTGAGGGCTTTTCTTTGAATGCAATAGTCAATCCCAATGAGTATTGTATTTTCTGCCATAAATAATGGCTATATCTTATGTTGTCTTAAATAATTGAGCATAATCAAGCTGGAAGATTATCCAAGGCAATTGGATAATGGAGTCTAGGGCAGAATTTTATAAATTGTGCTTTTGAACTGACTACCTCAGTAATCTCCCAACTCTCTTATTGCTCATTCCGTAAACCGATAAAAGAAAATTTGACGAACGATGCTCTCTTTAGAGCATCTACCTTGTGTCGACCGAACCAGACCTGTGAAGTACTGGATGGTCGCACATTATAATAACTATCTAAGACGAACTTTACCTTGGTTGTATCAGCGATGTTCTCTTTCATGTAGTCACCACCTAGCGTAACCGCTACTAATAATATTCCTACAATGACTTGACTCTTTTTCACAACACTATCGCTATTTTCTCAGTTAAGTAATTAATGCCTTTGCAATTAATGTATGATACAAATATGGGGTCAAGTACTCGCCTATACATCATAGTTAACCCCCATTTTGTTTTTTCGGGGTTTCCCCCTACTTTATATGGTATATTGCAGCTAACTTCGTATTTATATTGTGTGCGCGTTCAATCCCGCCTTAAACCCAATAGATAATTTACTTATATGATAAAACTTGTAATTGCTGATGATCACACGATGTTTGTAGATGGAATAGACTCTATCCTGACTATTGAGAATGACATAGATGTTGTAGGGAGGTGCTATGATGGGCCTTCTACTTTGAAATTTCTTGAAGAAAATGAAGCCGATATCTTGCTTCTAGATGTAAACCTTCCAGGAATGAGTGGAATAGATGTATGTAAAACACTGAAGGAAAAAGAGTCTCCAGTTAAGATTATAGCTATATCCATGTTTAATGAAGAAAGTTTTGTAACTGAAATCCTAAATAATGGAGCACAAGGTTACATCCTTAAAAATACTGGAAGAGAAGAACTCTTAAAAGCGATCCGCACAGTTGAAGGAGGGACCTCTTACTTCAGTAAAGATGTCACGCAGACCATCATGAAAGGCCTCATGAAACAGAGGAAGGGTTCTAATAAGTCTTCTAAGTTCTTCCCTAAGGTTTCTCGTCGAGAGAAAGAGGTGCTTAAGCTTATTATAGAAGAATTTACTACCCAGGAGATTGCTGAAAAATTATTTATTTCCCTAAAAACCGTTGAGTCTCACAGATCTTCCCTTCTTGCTAAGCTAAATGCTCGAAACAGTGCCGGTCTTGTAAGAATCGCTCTGGAGAACAAAGTTTTAGAAAATTAAGGAATCCTACGGAACAGATTTATAAAATATAAAAGGAGCTGGACTACTCCAGCTCCCGTATCACTACTACGTCGGTAGTAGCAACCCAAACTTCTTTAAATATATTTTTGTTTTATAACCTAAGTCTTTCTACTTCTAAAGACTTACTGAATATTAAAAGGTTGCATGGTGTGAATAATAAAAATTGAACTTTTAGTGTAATCCTTGAATCCTATAATTATATACTTATAAGAATAATAATAGTTACAGGGAATAGGATCTCTCTAAAAAATAAAGAACTAGAAAATAGGATAACATTCCGTATAACTCATAGAAAAGTCTAAAATATAAAAGCCGGCCCCACTCACTGGAACCGGCTTTTCCTTAACACTCTCTAAAGACCAAAATAAATTCAAAATATTAAAACTCAATCACTACAAGACATAAATGCCCTGTTATAACTTACAATGTAAAGAAAAATCGCCACTTTAAACCGAGTTAAGAATAGATAATTATCTAACTGTCAGGTTTTAAACTAAAAAAACAGCATTATTTAGAGGCTGTTTTACCTCAGGCGATCCATCGATTTCACTATTTTATCGTCTTTTTTCACGAATCTATTTCCTAGGATACCGAACAACAACGCACCTATCGGCAGATATAGCCCGATACCGGGATGAATACCGACTTCTGAATTTAGAACTGATTTTTCTAGGTATAACAATAAGAACGCTACTGACGGAATTAATACACTTACAGCAACAACTACATACCCTGATTTCAACTGCAAGCTTCTATTCTTATACAAGAATATAGCTGCTATGGCACCGATTAACCCTAGAACAACTAGAATTATTATGGCTATATGGTCGTGAATATTATATGTCTGATCGGAAAGGTATTGTGGAATAGCCTCTTCGCTTGACGCAAATGCAAACTTAAATAAACCTCCGAATGCAAGTGCTGCTAATAAATAAAATATACTTTGAATTCTTTGTATCATTACTGTATGGATTCAACTTATCAATTGAAGTGATTTTAGAAAACATTTTATAACACTTCATTATATTAAGTGATTGCTTATCACATCATTGCAAAACTAATAAAAATTGAACCTTAGTTACTGGGAAAAGGCGGCATTTTCTGATCCCGACCAATCCGTTATTATAGGAGCCGGTCTAGTCGGCCTGTTCACTGCCATCGAGTGCAAAGTTTACAATCCCAGCAGACCTGTCTTAATCATTGATAGAGCACCGCGCCCTTATGGAGCAAGTACCAAAAATGCTGGATTCGCTTGTTTCGGAAGTGTTTCTGAAATACTTAGTGATCTTGATAAGAATGATGAAAAAAGTGTTGAGGATATTGTTTCTATGAGGTACCAAGGTTTGCAGACCCTTTTTTCTCATGTCTCTCCTTCAGAAATTGATTACCAGGAATGCGGTGGATATGAATTATTCTTGAATGCTGATGAAGAGGCATTTCACAATTGCAAAAATAAAATTGACTGGTGTAATGATTTACTTGAAAGGGCCTGTGGCTTACAGAACACCTATTTTCTGGAACATACCCACGCTATAAAAACAAGCCCTTTCCCACTGATAAAAAACCAACACGAAGGAGCTTTGAATCCTGAAAAGCTGGTATGTGCGCTAATCAGAAAAGCCCATAAGTTAGGGATTAGGTTTTTATGGGGATGTAAAGTAAACGCTATTAATTATGATACACGACGGTTATCAATAGATGGGAACATAGTAATGCCCTATGATAAAATAGCCATCTGTACCAATGCATTTACCCGATCATTGATTCCAGATATTAATATTGTCCCTGGAAGAAACATTGTAGGAATAACCAATCCTATCCCCGGACTTGAGATAGAAGGCTGCTTCCATTACGATGAAGGTTATATATATTTTAGAAATGTAGGGAATAGACTATTGATAGGTGGAGGCAGGAATAAATGGCCTGAGAGTGAAACGACAACTACATTCGGAGAACCGCAAGAGATTAAAGATTTTCTCACCCTCTTTATTCAAGAAAAACTATTGCCTTCTAGATCAATCCAGATGGAGCACTGGTGGAGTGGTATACTTGCAACTGCTGATAAAAAAGAACCCATAATTCGATATGATCCTGAAAAGCAAAGGGTACTTGCTGTGAGAATGGGTGGTATGGGAGTAGCCATCTCGTCCATTGTCGGAAGAAAGGCGGCCAAATTTATAATGAAATAATGCACACAATTTTCCTAAGTTATCCGTTATTACTGTCGATTGACCTACATTTGCCGGAAGGAAAATAAATCATGAATTTCTCGGAATCCATAAAGCTTACATACCGTATAACTTATAAGGACATCAGAATGATTCCTATATATATACTGGTAATACTGATGCTGGGACCACCATCATCTCAAGCACAGGTTAATCTTCCCGTTCCTTCCTTACAAGCTGACACGAGTACTGTAGATACTATTCCTGATGCTGGTAGTCGCCTTCAGATTTATAATTCCGACAATCTAATCATAGAAGAAAAAGATTCTATGAATGTGCAATACCTAACTGGAAATGTTAAAGCCCGTCAAGACTCGACTTTTTTTTTTGCCGATAGAGCGATAAGAAATGCCATAGAATTCTTAGCAAGTGGCAATGTAACAATCCTGCAGAATGACACCATACAGATATTCTGCGACTCACTCCATTACACAATAGATTCTGCGATCGCTATTCTTGTTGAAAACGTCAGCTTAATCAGTGGAGATCAGGAATTGTATACGGACACCATGTTGTATGATGCTAATAGTAAGGTTGCCACCTATGACGATACAGCCATAATGATTGACAATGGAACCAAGTTCCAGAGTATAAATGGAAAATTTGACATCGAAAACAAAGTAAGTTACTTCGATAGGGACGTGGTTTTATCAGGAGATAAATTCGTGCTTAGGACAGAATACCTGACCTACTATACGGAGGAAAAGAAAGCAGAATTCTCCGTTCCTACAAGGATAAAAACAGAAGATGGTGAGATCTATTGTGAATCTGGATATTACTTACTGGATAGTGGTAATGGCGTTTTTCAGAAGAATGCCCAGTACCGAAAAGGCGATGAGATCGTAACGGGAGAGGTTATTACTTACCGCAAAGATGGAACTGTAGAAATCACAGGGTCGTCATCATATGTGTCTAAAGATGGCAAGGCAGATGCAGAATCTATGACTTTTAATGAAGAGACAGAAGACTTAATATTGCTGGGTCAAGCTGAATTCTCTGACGATTCTACACACATTAAAGGAGAAAGAATCATCTCTAACGACAAAACAGGAGAACTCTTTATAGCTGGAGATGGGTATTACAATACCAATGGTAGAACCCTTACTTCTTCTAACATAGAGTTCAACACAAAAACAGAAATCGGATTCGCAGAGTATGATGTTGTATATATTGATACAGTTTCTGACTTGACATTAAAATCAGATTACATAGATATTGACAATAACAAAAATTATTTTCTAGCATACAATTACAGTGGACGTCCTGAATTGTTAATGGATGGTGATTCTACTCCATTATTGATTGTGGCAGATAGCCTTAAATCATATGAGATCATAGACACTCTAGAAGGAAAAATTATCGCCCTTGTGGAGACTAATAAATCCTTTAATTCTAGGGATACCATAAGTCATCAAGACTCCCTAGGTATGGTGGATGTGATGGATACCACAGATTCTGTAGGAATGGTTGACACAGGAGGTAATGTAATAAGCATCGATTCTTCTAAATCAGATATAATACCCTTACCAGATACTTTATCTCCTAACCAGGAAGTGGTGACAAAGAAAAATGAATTTTTTGAAGCCATCGGTGCAGTCAATATATTTAGAGGAGAGATAGATGCTATCAGTGAGAAATGCCTTTTTAACAAAAGTGATTCTGTTTTTGTCTTGTCTGGAAAACCTGTTATGTGGTCAGATTCTACTCAGTTCACTGCAGATACGATCTTACTTTATCTAAAAGATGGAAAAATGGATAAGATGGAACTCATCAGCAAC
>CALIQO010000405.1 GCA_938044055.1 uncultured Saprospiraceae bacterium | reverse complement strand
GGTATACTTTACCTCTCCAGTAAGATCATCTAAAAAATCTTTTTCTGGTGCAACACCTAGAATTCTGACTTTCATGGTAGATGATTCTTCATCGAAGAACCAGATTTCTTTAACCCTGTATCTATTGATATCCTCCCAGTTGATGTCATTTCTGACCACTTTTACTTTTTCTATGTACTCGTCATAGTCGAAGTATGAAGTTGTATCTACTGAGTATAAGATGCCATCTAGATCTTCAGGAGAAAGAATCTTAGTGAACTTTTCATCTTGAAACAATGCAATGTCTCCGTTTTCAGCGAGTTCACGAAATATGTTGAATAGAGGCTTGTCTGGATATCTGAAACCTTGATTGAGTTTTTCTCTCGTATCGATGGTTCTCCATACACGCTTTTCCCATGCTATATCTGCTTCTCTAACTGGCTCGTATGGAAGTACTCTGTTCTCGACGATCAGTCGTTTCTTAACAATATCATCTACATAGATGTCCTCAGCTGGGACACTTGATTCTGTGATGACACTGATTCCTTCTTGTTCCTGCTCTGCTTGAGCCGGCAAGTTCTGAGCGGTTGCTGATAGAGAGAATAGTCCCATCATCAGCAGTAAACTTACATTTCTTACGAAGACTTTCATTGTTTAGCTATTTATACGTTTATTCTTAATGAATAAAATTATTTATTTAATTCTGAAGGCTAGCGTTCCTAGATTTCTAGCAGCTGCATCACCTGGGCACTTACACTTGATATCTTCGAAATAGTAGATATCACCAGGAGTCGCTTTTCCTACAACTCCTTGTGCTTCTGCATTGAATCTACCTCCACTGTGACCTCTCACTACATCAGGATCTTGTCTTTTAGGGACACGGATCATGTTGAAACCAGAGATTGTACATCTTGCATCGAAATCGAAGCCATCAAGCTTAGGAAGGATACCTTGCTGCGCTTTGAAAGATCCACTACCAAGTGTTCCCCCTTTCTGTCCACCTAGAGTAGGTGTAGGATCAGGAATTCTCTTGACACGGAAATCTTTGCTAGCCGTAAGGCCATCCGCAGATACATTGATCTTAGCGAATTCTCCTTTTCTAGTCTGAGATGTTACATTAACAGTATATGTACCGTCGCCGTTTCGCTTAATTGTTCCTCCACCAGGACCAGACATAGAAACATTCATCTTATTAGAAGATACCCCCGCAGCAGATACTTCTACTGGGTTAGGTACACCTATATAGAATACATTCATCTTAGTCGGTGATATTGCAACTGATCTTTCTCCTACCTCATACTCAAATGTCTTGTTGTAGGTCTTTACTTCCCCTGTAGTAGGGTTGGTAACGGTGATAGCTGCTGCGTAGGACTTCTTACCAGTAGATCCAGCAGAAGCGCTAAACTTAGCAACTCCATCGGAATCAACAGGAAGATTTCTTCCACCTACAGAGATAGAAATACCGGTCTTGTTTTTAGCACCTGCAGAGGCACTTAAGAAGATATCTGACTCGAAGGTTTCTCCCTTGATTACATATGTTTTCTTAGGGGAAGATACTACTGCGAATTTATCAAGGACAACTTCTTCACCTCCTACCTTAGATACTAAGTAATTAAGAACTGCTGCCTCAGTAGACTTAACATCATTCTTGAACTTAGTGAATATAGGCATTGTAGCACCTAGTGGCATGTGGTTGAAAGTATAATCTGCCCATCCAGTTCTCTTCGTCTTAGATTTTTTCCAAGACTCTTGATCGATGGCGATCGGAATATTAGCAGCGAAGCTTTCTCTCTCATCTTCATCTATAAGAGCAAGATACTTGTCTTTAAGACCAGTGATGTAATCTTCTAGTTTCTGCCCTTCTCCTTCATCTACCATCAATCTGGTAGTTGAGTTGTAATCTTTCTTACCTCTAAGTTCGAATCTAGATCCGTCCTCGTTTAAGATATAATCAAGGTCTGTAACTTCTCCATCTCTGTCCCCTGCTTCATCTATTAATTTTGCTACAATTCCGTCGATGTACTCATTAGCACCACCAGACAGTGCCTGGACTTCTTCGATGCGATCAGCATATTTTTGGAATTCTTCATTCTTTTTCGCTCTTGCGCGGATAGTTTCAGGAAGCTGAGCATTGCTCTCATCAAGAGAGTTGTTAGCTGATTTCAGTCCTTTGTCTACCATATCGAAGGCGTTGAATATCTCTGCTGATACATTTAGTGCAAGCAGAGCGGTTAGTACCAGGTACATGATATTAATCATGAGTTGCCTGGGTTCCTTAGGTATTGACATAGCTTTACTTTTTAAGGATTATCTAATAGTTATAATTAAAATTAACCCTTAACAGAAAAGGCTGATAATACATTACCGTATACGCCGTTAAGAGACGATAGGTTTTTGTTAAGTGCAGTCATCTGCTCTTTGTAAATTTTTGTGTCTTCTACAGTGTCATTAAGAGCAACCATAGCATCAGACATCTTAGTATAGAAGTTGTGCATGGTTTTTAATTGCTCAGATGTTTCTGAGAAGTCTACTTCTTGTAGAGCTTTGAGAGAACCTAGGCTTTTAGACATGCCTTGTAGTTCATCAAGCATTCCTCCAAGTTTGTTTTCTACGATATCTGCATCTAGTGGTCTTAGAACTTGTGTGTTTTCAGCCCCACCTCCTGCAGTTATAGGAGAGATGTTGGAATTGTAATTGTCTAAACCAGGATACAATTTTTCCCAGTAATAATCTTTGTCAGGTCCGATTATCCCTAGAAAAGCGAATAGTACAGCCTCAGTAATAAGACCTGCTGTAATAGCCATTCCTCCCCATGGGTAATTGTTGATTTTTCCTAGAGCTCCGAGCATCACTACAGCTGCTCCGACTCCAATTACGAAGTTTTTAAGGTATTTAAATCCTTTAGATTTCAAGAAACTCATCTTTAAAAATGTTTAATGGTTATATAATTAAGATTAATAAGTCAACGCTACAGATCTGAGCAATAGTATCCTGTTGTGAAGTAATTGCCCAGAGAGTTTTCCAATAATAAACTGTCAATAGCTTTTTTAAATAATCTTAATGTGATTATAGAAATAAGAGAGAAAGAATTACATCCTGGTAATGTGTGTATCCTTAGCTCTCAATTGATTCTTCATTAGAAGTCGTTAATTGACCTTCCGAGGAAAGTAAGTGCACATCGGAAACCGATGTAAGACTTAGATGTATCCTGGAATTCCCAGTGTCTAGTACCTGTCTGTAGAAAGTACGATATGTCTTTCCATGAACCACCTCTTATCACCTTACGCTTGTATACGTCCGGGTCGCTTTCATCTGCATAGTACTTGTAATCTGGGTTTAAATCATGCTCATGTACATAAGCATTCTCGTGGTAGGCAGTTTCTGTCCATTCTGCTACGTTTCCTGACATACAGTATAGACCGTAATCGTTTGGGAAGTAAGCATCTGCTTTTACAGTATATAAACCACCATCTTCAGGATAGTTACCTCTACCAGGCTTAAAGTTAGCCAGTAGACATCCTTTCGTATTTCTTACATAATAACCTCCCCATGGGTATGGAGCAAGTTCGTGACCACCTCTAGCAGCATATTCCCACTCATGTTCTGTTGGCAAACGGAAATCCTCTGTGTTTACATCCTCAAAGTTATTCCACAAGTTTGTTCTCCAATAAGAAAACGCATTGGCTTGTTTCCATGCAATACCTACTACTGGATAATCATCAAAGGCAGGGTGCCAGAAATAATTTCTAGTATAAGGCTCATTGTATGAGTAAGAGAAGTCTCTAATCCAAACCAATGTGTCAGGATAGATATTTGTTTCTTCTTCTTCGATTAGATTTGATCGCACGAT
>CALIQO010000404.1 GCA_938044055.1 uncultured Saprospiraceae bacterium | reverse complement strand
ATTATCCTTTTTAGAATATGATATTTTTTCTTCTACTCTTTCAGCTATGTATACTTGAACTTTCTCGTCGTTGACGAAATTAGTCGTGATAAGATCTTTAATTCCATCGTCGTTTATATCAATAAATACGGCATCTAATGTTGTGGAATTGTCCTCGGAAAGCTGATCAGACACATTCTTAAAATTACCATGCCCATCATTTTGCAGCAATTGATTGTTGGCGTTTTTCTGGGGGTTCCAGCCTACATTGCAATAGAAGAGATCGATGTCACCATCTTTGTCATAGTCTGTAGGAATAACTTTTCTAGTTTCAATCTCAGGAGAAAGAGGCAGCTGATCAGATTTTTCCACCCAGCTACCATCTTCATTTAAGAATAAATTATTGCCACCATTTTCTATTCCTTCTACAATGTCCAGATCATTATCTCCATCGATGTCTATGGCAATTAAATCCTGTGTGTGATCTGTGTTTACAGGCCATATGTTTAAGTCATCTAGTTTAAAACCGTTTCCATTATTATTGATGTATAACTCGTTTTGGCCTCTTATTCCAAGCAATATGTCATCCCAGCCATCTTGGTTGAAATCATGTACGAGAACTGCATTAGCTTGACCTGATTTCGGAATCTGATATTCTGAAAATTGAAATTGTGCCTTCCCATTATTGATTAGTAACTCATGGCTATCTGTATCCTCACTGACAAATATTAAGTCTTTATGGCCGTCACGATTAAAATCACCTACACCTATGTCTTCTGAATCTTCTCCTTGGAATGGGGGATTGTATTCCTTCAATTGAGGCAAATCTGATCCTTGTGTCCACTTGCCTGCTTCATAGATAAATATCTGATTAGGACCGAATTCTGTCGCTATAACAATGTCATTGTAGCCGTCACCATTAAAGTCAGCAGCTACGGCATCCATGCTAGACATATTGCTTTTAGACTGTGGAAAAAGTGATGGATCTTCTATGTAAGAAAGATTCTTGTCTGGCCCCGAAAGTGAATTTATCCAAGATTCAATAATGACTGGTAGCTTTTTGTTAAACTTGGTTATGGCAATCTGGGCGGCCATGCCGTTGTTATTGTATTCTAGCTCTTTTATTCGGGATGGAACTTCTGCGAATACATGATTGGTTCCTTCTACAAGGCCATAAGTTGCTTGATTAGGATGGACCTGGTTGATGGCGTGCACCAGCAATTCTGTATCCAGTGGACCGATAGCATGTATATCATGCTCTCCGTAAAGTCCCAAAACCGGTGTTTTAGTTTCTAACCATGAATCTAAAAAATTATGATTGCTGAAGTTTTTCCAGAATTCAATTTTTCTAGTAAATATCATGTCATCTTTTTCTGAGTAGCCGTGCAATTTTTCGATAAGAGATTTTTCTTCCTTTGTCAAATCTTGATGAGCGACATCGTCTTCATACAATTTGCGGATAGCAGATTTAAGTACGGGTAATTGATTCATAATATCAGAGGCATCTTCTGAAAATGCTTGAGAATAGAGTGCTATATCTGTCAGGTAATCGCTCCATGGTTTTATCATGGTTCCATAAACCATAATTCCAGCCACTTCAGATTCTTGGGCTATCAATGGAGCAACTGTGCCTCCTAATGAATGACCGAATATGTAGGTTTTATTCTTATCGACAAGTTCTAGATCTTTTAAGAAATCCAGTCCATTTTTGAAGTTTTCTACTTCATCATCGAAGGAGTATTCTACGCAAGGTTGAAGATTAACATACTCGCCGATTCCCGGTTTTTCAATTCTAAAGACTGCATAGCCTAGATCGACCAGATGATCGGTAAGTTGTAGGGTAGGATCTAAAGGGTGTCCATTTATGGTGTGACATGGGTAACCTTGTATAAAGTAGACGGTGGGAAACGGACCTTCTGACTTAGGATGGGTCAAGTAAGCCCTTACGTATCCTTCTCTAAATGGAACCTCCAGGAGTTTTAAATCATGATTGGGTTTTTTAAATGGTTGTTTAGCCATAACCATTCCTGTTAATTCTAGAATTTTTCCTTCCCGAAGCACTTGTGCTGTTGCACTGTTTCCAGCAACCAGCAGGTCCACAGCTTTTACAATGTTTTCCCCTTTATCTAGTGTGATGTCATTTAACTCAATTAAAATATCCTTAGCTTTCAGACCTAGGTTTTCTGCTGTAGTATTAGGAAAAACAGTATCTACAGCATGAATTCCTCCTTTCTCATTCTCAGGTGCGGGTGCCACTTGAACACCTAGACTTCCCTTGATGGGAATGTTCTGTGCTTGAACAATATTGCAAAAGTTGATAAATAGTATGATTAAAAAGAGTCTCATAAATTAGGCAGTTTTCCTGCAAAGTAGTGTTCTGAATTAAAAGAACATAGGACTATATTGCTAATTAATGATTAATGAAATTAGATAGCTTGAAAGTGGTTAATATTTAGATAGCTTGAATGAATGCTGGTTTATGATCCATTCTTGCCCTCAGACTATATGAAAATTAATGACTGAAGTTAGAAACTTTCTGCTCATGATATTTTAACTACTTTATACATCAGGTTTTGTTTTGAAATTGAAGAAACCTTTCATTGCTTACAACTATTGTTCAATTGACACACGGAATTTGTATACTTCTTCCTATTTTATATTGGCATAAAACAACCTGCTTGGATATATTATTCAAGGCTACCTCCATTTAGTTTCGATTATCTGCTTTTTTCCGTATGTTCAAACCCGATTTAGAATTTGTGGTTGAGGGAAAATAGATAAATGGAAATTACACCGAAAAAAGGCTTTCAAGGACTCATTGAGAATTGGCGAAGTGATTTAATTGCAGCTATAAGTGTTGCTTTAATAGCCCTACCGTTGTCGTTGGGTATAGCTCTAGCAGCAGGAGCGCCTGCTATGTCAGGGATTTTATCTGCGATAGTGGGGGGAGTTGTTACAACCTTATACAGAGGTGGTCATATCTCGGTCAATGGCCCAGCAAAAGGTGTAATTGCAGTCATCCTCTTAGGCATAACTCTATTAGATGATGGAACAGGCCAAGCATTCAACTATGTTTTAGCAGCAGTAGTCGTTTCAGGTGCGATTCAAGTAGTTCTGGGCCTTTTAAGGTTAGGTGGTTTAGCAGAGATATTCCACTCCACGGTTATCCATGGCCTTTTAGCTGCGATAGGAATCATCATATTTGCTAAACAAATTCATGTAGCACTAGGGACACATTCTGATAGTCACAGTATTATTCAGAACCTTGTTGACGCAGTAAAATATTTACCAGAGGCCAATCCATTTGTAGTCATAATATCCTTAATCGGTCTACTCTTACTATTGTTCCACTCTAAAATTAGTTATCGGTTCTTTCATTTTCTTCCTACGCCTATGTGGGTGATCGCTTTATCCATCCCTTTTGCTTACCTCTTTAATTTCTTCAATGAGCATACCATGTCTTTTCTAGGAAAAACTTATGAGGTTGGACCCACATTATTATTGGACATCCCTGACAACATTATGGAATCGGTTTTGCATCCTAATTTTGGAAAGATAAATACCATAGAGTTTTGGACAACCGTTGTATCGATTTTAGTTATAACAAGTATCGAGTCACTAGCCATTGCAAAAGCCATTGATAAAATCGATCCATACAAGCGGAAGACAGATTTGAATAAGGATTTAACTGGAATAGGGTTGAGTACAATGGCTGCAGGATTCATCGGAGGCTTGCCCATTATTGCTGTTATTATCCGAAGTACGGTAAATGTTCATAATGGCGCAAAAACAAAATGGTCCAATATGTACCAAGGACTATTGCTTTTGCTTTTTATTGTTGTCCTTAGTCCGATTATGCAACAGGTTCCATTGTGTGCCTTTGCCATATTACTGGTTTATACTGGTTTTAAACTGGCTTCGCCTGCTGTGTTCAAACAGATATTCAGTCACGGAATAGAGCAACTAATGTTCTTTACAGCTACCATGATATTAACCCTCTATACCAACTTACTCATAGGATTATTTGGTGGATTGTTTTTAGCT
>CALIQO010000403.1 GCA_938044055.1 uncultured Saprospiraceae bacterium | reverse complement strand
CTCGACATATTAGAAGCAAAAAGCGAAAAACCTATTAACGGCCATGTAAGGGATCTACCTGCAAGAAAGTAGTCTTCAGCATCTTCATGTTTCTGCCCGAAATAGAATCCGAGAAGTACTACGAATAATAAATAACCGACTATGATACCAATATCAAGATTGGAAAGATTAAAAGAAAGTTGGATTAAATTCATGTTTTTCGTTTTGCAATTGTTAAAATACAAATAATCCGAAATTCCCTATGAATGTGTTATAAAACCCCTAAAAATTAAAGAGGAGGGAGATCTTTTGCTCTGAAAACTCAATATTGAATTATATTTCGAGAACAATCATGAAATTATGAAATACATATACTCCATTATCTTGCTATGTTGTGCTACTATGGTTTATTCTCAAGGGAAGCCTTATGATTTCATGAACTATAGAGTAATGGGTAAAGGCAATATCCAGTCAGAATATGGATATGCTAAAAATTCACTAGGGGAACTTAGTGATTTAAATGAGCATTTTTTGATGTTGAGGTATGGAATGACTAGTGATTTAGAGTTGAATCTCTCTATGAGCTCTCTAGGTTATTTTGTTTTCGGAGATGGATTCAATACAGACATCATTTCTTTTGGTGCTAAGTATTACCTCCTTTCTGCAATGGGTGGAAGCCTCAATGCCTCTTTAAGTTCAAGAATAAATTTCAGTTTTTCTGACGACGACGAGTACTTATCCATTATTGACCTTGCTGTCGGAAAGCGTTTTTCAAGTGTGTTTTCGCTTAACGCAAATGGTGGGTTGATAAAAAGCGATCCTTACTTCTGGTTGCAAGGGGAGATCGCCATAACCAAGGATATTGACATCTACGGTAAACTAGAGTATTATACGCGTGATAGTTCTCCTGTTGATATAGATATATGGAATATAGGAACTAGGATATGGATTTCTGAAGATATTGCGCTGGCAGGAGAGTACGGATGGAGGAATTCACTGGTAGAAGGTGGAAATAGAATTAAGTTTTCATTGCTGATGAGGTGGCTGGATTGATTCTGAAACAGGATAATTATTGTAATACCATCTATCATTTCTTTTCACATATACAGGAGTCTCGAAAGACCTTATTTCTAAGGCATCATAGGTTGTCTGTACTGTAGAAGCGGATGAAATTTCTAGCTTGCCATCCCATAAAAAGGTCTTCTGGATTCTTACCCATTTTCCTACATAATCAAATGCACCTCTATTGTAAATATCCGTGTTGAGCTTGTTGGTCTCAAGGATTACTTGCGGTATGTGATACGAAGAGGAATCCATATAATGCCACAGAGATAACTGAACCATTTCTCCGTTCTTAAAAATGGTGTCTTGATATGAATAGAGAGGATGTTCTCCTTCCGGCAAATGCAGAGAACGCTTTCCTTCCAGCGCCATTTTATGGTTCGATCTTTCCCAGGAATGATATACATGGGGTGGTTCTGTGACTATTGAGTCTTGTCGTATTTTTTCATCCCACTTATTCATATCGAATGCATACAGATCCCCTTTAAGAAATCCACCAACGGGCTTGCTATTATCGAGCATGAATTTTTCTCCTGCATTTTTAGGCTTGTAGTTTTTTCCTTTCACAACAAGTATAGGTCGATTTTCCATGTCTTTTCTTCGGCTCCTATCGATAACAGGATTACTGGTAAATTGAAGAGACGACAACATCGTAGACAAGGGCGCTCTTGATATCAAACTATTAATAAGTGGAATTCCAGTCTTTGTCGATAGAATAAGGGCTGTATACTCAGATTGAAAATCTGAAGGAATGGTGAGCTTGTCATTCCACGCTTGGCTGGGTGGTAGGGTATAAATGGCTTGGTAGTCACTCAGTGACAATTGACTTAATTCTTTTGTGATATCAGGATTGAGAAAGTGATTTTCATAATTTATACCTTTGATCCTGTTATGACTATGTAAGATTCCTTCTGCGATCCATATACTCAGACATATAGTTATGAAAATGGTAGCTAGATTGTGATTTCCTTTCTTGTTAATCCAGGTATAAGACTGATACAATAACCACATTGAAAATAGACTTATAATATAGTAAGCTGTCCAGGCGACTCTCCCAGAAGCTTTAAACATAAGCAGGCTACCTAGATGTTTTTCAAGGAAGGGTTTGAAAGATCCATACAAGCTATAATTAGCCGCATACAAGAATAAGATAAAGGCGGCCCACATAAGAATGGACATACCTTGTGGCAACTGTCCGTTGATAGAAGACTTCCTTTTAATCAGACACTTTCCTAAATAAAACACCAATAAAAGAGTACTGATAACACCTAAATTGATTTTCCCTTCAAATCGAGCCTCAGGTAGATTTACTACAGTAGATAAAATACTATGGAGGAAACTTCCTTCAGGAATTAGTAATCCATGGATACTGGCGAAATAATGAAAAAATCCCCATTGCAATTGTATGCGGTCTTGGAATGGATCAGTGAGGGTTATAATTAGATAGCCTATAACCACAGGAATAAGCCCAGCGGAAATCATTTTCAATCCTTCCTTCTTGCGAGATATAACCATTACCAATCCAGCGACAAGCGGAATAGCTGCGGCAATACAACCTAAGTATGGATTGTTAAGAAGGAAAAACAAGATGGTAAATCCATATAATAAGTGGTGCCAGATCTTACCCTGTGATTTATACAACTGTAACGTCCAGTATATAGATAGAGGAATAAGAAAGGGGTAAGCTAAGCCGAAGTGTACCGTGATTCTTAAAATCTGGGGAGATAGAAAAGTTATGGCCAGCCCTCCGACAATAGAAGTCACAAGACCTATTTCGAATTGCCTCATAATTTTATATAAGAAGTATGGGCATAAGGGCAATAACCCGAATATGATACCATGGACAATACCTGGGATGTAACCACAAATAGGAATAACTTTATTGATCAAGCGCAATACTATGCTTATTGAGGCTTGCATGTCTGTCATGAATATGGACTCTCCATATGGATAGTTGACCATATCCAGCATGACACCTTCTCCATAACAGATATACTGTGTCATATCGAAATAGATGATCATAGGATCTCCACCATATGCCATCATATGGTTGTTAGGGTCATAGACATGACTGCCAAAAATAAGCATGGAAATTACAATGGTTAGGATATATATAAAGACAAATGTCCAGAGAGAAGAATCGAATATCTTCTTCATATTACGACATCTCTTCTTCTACTTTCCGAGCCTTAAGTAAGACTGCTTCTTTAAGAGATTCCTTGTAAGCTTTTACTTTCTGATAGGTTTCTGAATTGCCACTTCCCAGAATAGAAGCAGCAAGG
>CALIQO010000402.1 GCA_938044055.1 uncultured Saprospiraceae bacterium | reverse complement strand
GAGAAAACGAGGGCAATATAATGGTTCCGCATGCCAGGGACATATACAATAAGTTTAAAGATAATGGTCTTACACATAATGAAGTAAGATTTGAGATTATTCCAGGCGAAGGCCACTGGCATGTAACATGGAGAAAATCTTTTGCAATCGGATATCCATGGTTGATGGGTTATTAATATTATCTTAGATGAAATTCTTTTCACAACATTGAAAGCTATTTTTAAATCCACACATGCATTTGCGCAAGCGATAATAATAACTGGAATCGTACTGGTGACTCTGTGCTCTAAGTCGTGTACTACTTCTACAGAAAAAAGCTTAGATACTGCATCTGCTGACAAGGTCAACATCCCTGATGAAGTTGATTTTATTTTTCATGTGAAACCCATATTGTCTGATAGATGCTTCGCGTGCCATGGTCCAGATGAATCGAAGGTAGAAGCTGGTCTACAATTACATACAGAAGAAAAAGCTTATGCCGCCCTTGGTGAAAATAAAGATCGATTCGCCATAATACCTGGAGATTTAGAAAAAAGTACGCTTATCCATAGGGTTACATCTGATGATCCAGATGTAATGATGCCTCCTCCAGAATCCAATCTTGATTTAAGCAATGATGAAATTAAAATATTAGTAAAATGGATTGAGCAAGGGGCGCAATGGAAAGAACACTGGGCATATCTTCCACCCAGAGAAGCAGAAATACCTCTTGATAATAACCCGTGGGTAAGCAATCCTATTGACAACTTCATTCTAGCCAAGCTTCATGAAAATGATCTCTCTCCTTCTCCCCCATTAAGCAATGAAAAGCTCATAAGAAAATTAAGTTTCGATCTTACTGGGCTTCCTCCGTCCATTGAAATTTTAGAATCCTATAATCAAGATCATTCTGTAGAAAATTATGAACGGATTGTAGATCAGTACCTTACAACCGATGCCCATGCAGAAAAGATGACTAATGAATGGTTAGACATAGCAAGATATGCCGACACCCACGGTTATCAAGATGACTTAGAAAGGATCATGTGGCCATGGAGGGATTGGGTAATCCATGCATTTAAAAACAATATGCCTTATGATAAATTCATTACTTGGCAGATAGCCGGAGATCTACTTCCAGGTGCCACCAAGGAGCAGATAATTGCTACAGCTTTCAATAGAAATCATAAAATCACACAAGAAGGAGGAGTCATTCCGGAAGAATATCGTTCAGAATATGTTACAGATAGAACGAATACCTTCGGAACAGCTTTTCTAGGATTAACATTTGAGTGCGCGAAGTGTCATGATCATAAGTATGATCCCATAAGCCAGAAAGAGTATTTTCAGCTGTATGGCTTCTTTAATAATGTAGATGAAAAAGGTCTGATTGAACCTTATGGGGCGATCCCCGATCCTTACATAGAATTGAATAAAAAGGAAATCGATGAAGTATTGACATTTATCAATAATGTGCAGGAAGCGGAGACCATTCCGTTGATGGTGATGAAAGAATTAAAAACACCAAGAAAAACACATGTATTAAATCGAGGAGTGTACGACCAGATCGGCGAAGAAGTGAAGGCATCATTCCCTTCATTGGGATTGGAAATGAAAAACACTGAAGCTTCATTGAATAGACTAGATCTTGCAGAATGGTTGTTTAGCAATGAGAACCCACTTACTGGAAGAGTTACTGTTAATCGATTGTGGCAGCAGTTTTTCGGCAAGGGCATCGTAGCTACTTCCTATGATTTCGGTAATCAAGGATCACTTCCTACACATCCTGAGTTACTGGATTATCTTGCTCTAAAATTGCAACGTGCGAACTGGGATCTCAGAAGTATAATAAAAGATATAGTCACTTCCTCGACTTATAAGCAAGGAAGTAAAATCGATCCGGCGTTGTTGTTGAAAGATCCTGAAAACGATTTAATCGCTCGGTCTTTCAGGTCACGACTGTCAGCAGAAATGTTGAGAGATCATGCATTGAAAATAAGTGGCCTTCTTGTAGAAGAAATAGGCGGGCCTAGTGTAAAGCCATATCAGCCAGCAGGGTTGTGGAATGAAGTAACCGGTGGAGGCGGTGGATCCACAGCTAAGTACGTGCAAGATGAAGGAAATAATAATTACAGGAGAAGTTTATATACTTTCTGGAAGCGAACTGTTCCTCCTCCTAACATGCTCCTCTTCGATACGCCAACTAGAGATTTCTGTATGGTTAAGAGAGAAAATACCAGCACGCCGCTACAGGCACTTGTGCTTATGAATGACCCGCAATTTATCGAAGCTTCAATCTCCTTAGCATACCGAGCTATACAAGAAAAAAAATCTGAAAACATAGAAGAATTGATTCAATTTATGTTTACCCTAGCTACTTCTAGAAAGCCTGACTCTGAAGAATTATCATCACTTAAGAAGATGTATGATATCCAATTGGACACATTTGAAAAGGCATCCAATGATGTAGTTGAATTCCTAAAACTTGCTTCCAATAAGATTCTAGATAAAGAAAAAACAGAACAATTAGCAGCAATGAGTTTTGTAGCAAGTACCATTTTTAATCTAGATGAAACCATAAGAAAAACATAGATGAAAGACCCTGCTGAAGAAAGATCATATTTGCTAAATCGCAGAGCATTCTTATCCAAGTCTAGTGTCGGAATAGGTGCAGCAGCACTTTCTAGTTTACTGGGCAGTGGATTAATCTCTGGGTGTGGGAATAGACAAGAAAATCTATCCAGTGTGTTACAGAATTCTCTGGCGCTTCAGAGTTTTCATTTCGCACCTAAGGCAAAAAGAGTGATTTATCTTTTCCAGAGTGGAGGTCCTTCTCAGTTCGAACTCTTTGATTATAAACCGCTTCTTGAAAAACTTAGAGGTCAGGATCTGCCTGAATCAGTACGACAAGGCCAGAGATTAACAGGGATGACATCCGGGCAAGATAGTTTCCCTCTAGCAAGTTCTATGTATTCCTTTAAGCAACATGGCCAGAGCGGCATGTGGCTATCTGAGTTACTTCCTTATACCTCGTTAATTGCAGATGATATATGCATGATAAAATCCATGCATACAGAAGCCATAAATCACGATCCGGCAGTTACATTTTTTCAGACTGGGTCTCAACAACCAGGAAGGCCATCTATCGGTTCATGGTTGAGTTATGGTCTAGGTAGCGAAAATAAAAATCTCCCTGGATTCTGTGTTTTATTATCTCGTGGGACTGGACGACCATTTGGTCAACCGTTATACTCTAGGCTGTGGGGAAATGGGTTCCTCCATTCCTTACATCAAGGTGTTCAATTTAGATCAGGAAAAGATCCGGTGCTTTTCTTAAACAATCCTGAAGGCATCGATGCTGCCAGTCGTCGTATGATGCTGGACCAAGTAGCAGAACTTAACCAGAAGCAATACGACGAATTAGGAGATCCAGAAATCCAAAGCCGAATTTCTCAATACGAAATGGCATATAAAATGCAGAGTTCTGTCCCCGGATTAATGGACGTGTCAGAAGAACCGGATCATATCTATAAGATGTATGGACCGGATTCGACTGTTCCTGGAACATTCGCGTCTAATTGTCTTCTTGCTCGCCGACTGGCAGAACAAGATGTACGTTTTATCCAGCTATATCATATGGGATGGGATCAGCATGACAATCTTCCATCTGCGATTAAAAACCAAGCAAGGGATGTCGATCAAGCTTCTGCAGCATTAATCATGGATCTAAAACAACGAGGTATGCTTGATGACACATTGGTTATCTGGGGAGGAGAATTCGGTAGGACCAATTATTCTCAAGGCCTTCTCACAGACACTAATTATGGACGTGACCATCATCCTAGATGCTTCTCCATATGGATGGCAGGTGGAGGAATAAAGCCAGGAATGGTATATGGAGAAACGGATGAGTTAGGATATAATATTGTGAAGAACCCGGTACATGTCCATGATTTTCAAGCAACCCTTATGCACCTTATGGGTATAGATCATGAGAAACTTACTTTTAAATATCAAGGGAGAAGGTTCAGACTTACAGATGTTCATGGTAGGGTGGTTAACGACATCTTAAGTTAATGATTAATGAATATATGAAAACAGAAGAAACAAGTAATTCCATCACCCTGTTTAGAAGCTGGTTATGGGAGAATTGATAGGTAGATTACACCCACTGATTGTGCATCTTCCGATAGGCATTCTTATTCTTGCCTTCCTCATGGAGGTAGCTAGTTATTCCAAGCGCTATAAAAAATTAAAAGTGGCTATGCCTTTCGTATTGAAGGTAGTTATAGCCTCGTCATTGATTGCGTGGTTTACTGGATGGATCATGCCGAAAGAAGGGGCTTTTGATGAGCGCTTGGTAAGTCTGCATTTCTGGATGGCAACAGGAATGGTGGTTTCCAGCCTTTTTCTTTACTTTCTCTATGAGCATAAAAGCACTTTATTCAGACGACTATATCTCCCATGCTTTTTACTTGCCTTATCATTTCTGACACTTGCCGGGCACTTCGGAGGAAGCTTGACACATGGAGAAGATTTTTTAACTGCTCCTCTCAGTAATAATTCCGAGCAGATTATCGAGGATATAGATTCTATGGACATCTATGCCGCTCTTATCCGGCCGTTACTTGAAAACAAGTGCTACAACTGTCACAATGCAGGCAAGCAGAAAGGAGGGCTCAATATGAAAACAGAAGAAAGCTTCCTGGCTGGAGGTGACAATGGACCTATCGTATTAAAAGGAAATGCCCTTTTAAGTCCACTTGTAAAACGCATTCTGCTTCCCATAGAAGAAAAGGAACACATGCCACCCAAAGGAAAAAAACAACCTACATCTGATGAAATTGCTCTGCTAGAATGGTGGATAGAAAAAGGGCATCCTTTCAAGAAAAAAATAGGCAGTATAGAAAGAAGTGAAGCTATAGATGAAATCTTAAAAGGCTACGAGAAATCTCAGGAGGACATAGATATTGAAAAACTGGAACCTCTCAGTGCTTCAACTCTAGATAAATTGTCTCGTACTGGAATACGTATCCATGCTTTAAGTGAAACCAATCCCTTCTTAGTAATATCCATGGGTAGAGACTCATCGATAACAAAACAGAAGCTTAATAAGATATTTGATCTTGGTGAGCATGTATATGAGCTCGATCTTGCTTCTTCTGGGCTCAGTGAGAATATGCTTTCAAATCTGAAGAAGTTAAAAAACTTGCGGATTCTCAAGTTGCAGGACAACCCCATAGGCAACTCTGTCATTAAGTATATTAACTCGCTAAAGAAATTAAAATCACTTAACATTTATAATACTGAAATAGATGATGCAGGGTTGATGGAATTATCAGAGACCAAAACTTTAGAGACTGTCTATGTATGGAAATCTAAAGCAACACAAAATGGGATTAAAAAATACAATGAAATGAATCCTCTCGTTACAATACAGAATGGAATAGATTCAGAATTGTTTCAAGTTGCGCAATTAAAACCACCCATCATACAGACAGAAAACTCAATGTTCGAAGACTCGACAAGTGTAGAATTGATAATCAATTTTCGAGATGTAGACATATACTACACACTGGATGGGTCTATGCCGGATACATCCTCTACCCTATATAAAGAACCTTTTCTGATCCATCAGACAACGACTGTAAAAGCAATCAGTGTAAAAAAAGACTGGCTTACTTCTGAGACTGAGAACCTGACCATTACCAAGGCAGGATATGAAATAGCACAAGTAATACTCAGCAATCCTCCTAGCGAAAAATACAGCGGGAAAGAAGAAAGTACTCTGTCTGATTTAAACCTTGGAAGCCTCAGATTTAATGATGGATCCTGGCTAGGTTATGAAGGAAAAGATGTAACCATAACTATTGATCTTGGGTCCACACAGCTTATCTCAAATGTTACTCTAGGTGCACTTGAGGATACAGGGAGTTATATATTTTTTCCAAAGAAAATAGATGTTTCTACTTCTCTAAACAACCGCAATTATTCCTTTAAGAGTAATCTAAAAATAGCTACTGCACGAGAACCACATCCAGCTGAGTACAGATCATTCTCGATGCAGATAGATAAACACGAAGCACGATATATTCAACTGAACATAAAAGGAACCCTTAAAAACCCTGAATGGCATCCTGCACCAGGAGCTAAAAACTGGATCTTTATAGACGAGGTCATCATCAATTGATTTCCTTAGTAATGGTTTATGTCAGAATTCGATACGATAATAAAGGTTAGGTATTAACCCACTCTGGTTAAATGTAGAATAAGTGCCTGTACTAAAATTAGGTTCGATGGCAGCCACATTCTTCCGGTTGGTAAGATTCTGTAGTTCTAGCGCTATTATGTGAGATGAGGACTTTGTATTTAATCTATAATTAAAAGAAAGATCCGTTCTGAAGTATGGAGAAGCCTGCAGTTTATAAAAACCATCGTCAGTCAATGTCCCTCTTGAAAAATCATATTCTGAATATCTATTGCCTCCATAATATAGTATCCTTGTATTGATGCCAAACAAGTTTTTTCTTTCACTACCCAAAGAAAATTCTTTCCCTCCTACTAAGGTCAAGTTATACCTAGAATTGTAGCGAGTATTGTATTTCTTTCCATCTGTCCCTGTGAATGAACTATCAAAAAGAGATCCTGTCACCAAGTAATAGAATCCTTTACTGAGAAATTTTTCTACTGTGATATCTATTCCTATGTTTCTTCCGTCGCCTTCATTTACAAGTGCATTACTGCTGTATAAAACATCGTATACATCTTCTGCATTCAATATTGATCCAGCTGGAAAACTGACATCAATAGGTACATCGTATAGTCTCTGATAATACGTCTCTATTTTAATCCGCATGTCTTCTTTAACATTCCAGTCATACCCAGCTACTAAGTGGGCCGACTTAGTCAGTCCGAGACTTAGATTCGGTTGAAATTCTTGACCAGTATCATCCTCTCTTCTTAATGTATAGTTGATTAAGTGTTCAGCTTGACTATGGAGACCTCCGCTTAAAGCAAATGAATGCTTAAGGTGAGCTTGCCACCTTATCCCTAACCTAGGTTCTATAGCCGAGGATCCAGATAATTGAAAATAGGTATAATGGAGGCCAGAGTTGATGGTAACGGAATTACTAGGTCTATACCTATGCATGGTAAAAGCCTGAAACATATTGGTTCTGCCTTCATCATCTATCGCTAAAACAGCTGGTGTATAATCAAATGAAAAACCCCCTAGCGAACTAACCATTCTATCGCTATTCAAGAATCGATAGCCTAAATTGCTTAAAACAATTCCAGCTCTATAATTGTGACGAGCGCTGGCCTTGTGATTCAAGGTAATACTTGACCTAATCACCTTGTCTTTAAGGTCTTCTGTTTCATCATCAATGAGTATAAAATCCTTGTTACGATCTATAAACTCTTCTTTAAGTTCATATCTATCATACGTTCCAGATATGACAGTAGTCAGGTAGGTTTTCTGATTGGAAAAAAGATATCGATTCTTAATCCCTATCAATCCATAGGAATTGCTTTCTCGGAATTGAAACAAGTCGTTGTTGTTTCTCCATTCTGCTGGATCGGTCACT
>CALIQO010000401.1 GCA_938044055.1 uncultured Saprospiraceae bacterium | reverse complement strand
GGTAGTTGAATAATTCTATACTTCCCACTTCTACTGTAGCGTAATCCCTAGAAAAATTCGTGCCTAGGGTCTGGTTACAGAATGAAGCCAAGTTAGGAAGTGCTGTAGGATTAGAATACCAATCCCCGCCTCCACTATACTTAAGTAGCGCAAGTTGTAAAGAAGGATCAGAGTTAGAAACTGAGTTATTGTCACTTATATTAAAGGCCATTAATATAGAAAACAGAAATGATAGAATCATATGGATGTATTATTAATCAATTCAGTATTACAGCACGTTAATCATTCTTGTGCACATATATAACGGCTGTTCACGTAATATGATTTGCCAAATATGGGAAAATTATCCCTAGGAAATTCTTATAGATTATTTAAGGCTAAAAATATCTTTAATTACTTGACAAGCAACCACACCAGCTGTTTCGGTCCTCAGCCTGGAATTCCCTAAAGAAACAGGAAGAACTTGATGGTTCAAGGCAAACTCAATTTCATCTTCTGTCCATCCGCCTTCTGGGCCTATACAAATCAATATACGACTCCCTTCTTCTATGTTTTTCCTTATCAATAAGCTGCCTTCTTCTCGAGTATATGGGATAAACTTATGGTCATATTTACCCTTTAATACTTCATCGAAAGTCTTTAAGACTAAAAGTTCTGGAAGGGTGGCTTGCATAGATTGCTTGGTTGCTGATAGGATGATTTTATTCCATCTCTCTTCCTTTATTCTAAATTTCTCAGAACGCGCCGACGATATAGGAATAATCTGGTGAACTCCTATCTCAACTGCTTTTTCTAGGAACCATTCAATCTTGGAAGCATTCTTAGTGGGTGCAATCGCTATGGTCAGGTGGTACGGTAGCGTCTTCATGAGCTGCGTTTCCTCGATGGAAGCTTCTAAGTAATCCTTTTCTATGTTTTCTATTTTAGCCCTATATCTCGACCCTTGACCATCTATAACATGGATTGCATCTCCAACTCTATTTCGGAGCACCTGGATACAATGAGATTTCTCTGAAGCCTCAAGCTTAATTTTATCGCCTTCCTTTCTTCCGTAAAACAACCGCATATCTGCGACCAAGATACGCTATATTGACAATTTATCTGTCCATTATATAACGATGTTCTTACATGGTGTTTTATTAAAAATAAAGTAGCTTTGCGTGCGTTAAATAAATAATTATGATAAAATATATCAGCTTATTGTCCTTGTGCTTTTTACTCGCTTGTAAAGGAGACTCAGGGAGTGGAAATCAGACAGAACCTTCTACCTCTACTATCACGAAAAGTAAAACCTTCAATGCAGAAGGAGATGTGGTAAGTTCTGGATCTGTCAATGAAGACGGAACATACTCCTATAATATACCAGCACCAGAAGATGCATGGAGCAAGGAACAAGTAGAAAAAGCGCTGGGCTTGAAAGCTGGAAGTGTTAATGAGCTCAAGGCAAATGGCAAAGCTACCAACAGGCAAAGGTCTTGTTTTTATAGAATCTCTAACCCCGATATGCCCAATGCGGCTATAGCCTTACAGATCAGTGGAAATCCATTACCTGATGAATATCCTGATTGGTCATCGTATTATATCGCTAATCTTAGAAGCGATGGTGAAAAATCGTTAGAAGATCCAAGCTTGACTTTATCCTATGACGATTTTCCATTTGGCGTAAGCGGAATAGGAAGTGCTGAACTAGGTAAGTACTACTGGAGAGATAAAAACGAACTCATCTATATGCTTGCATTCAATGTTGATAAATCTGAAAAAGAAATAAACGAAGCTGCTTATCAGCTTGTAGGAGCAATCGCAGAAAGAAACGATCAGTAGGAAGTTTTCATTCCTGCCCATTCAGCACGTATTCGTATTCTCAAAAAATAAAAAAAGCCCAAGATCTCTCTTGAGCTTTGTACCGATGGTGGGAATCGAACCCACACTTCCGAAGAAACTGGATTTTGAATCCAGCGCGTCTACCAATTCCGCCACATCGGCATTATGCACTTCTGTAAGTAACATTATAATTCTTATGCTACAATCTTTTTCTTTCTCAATACCAAATCCCGATTTATCGGGACGCGTATACCAATTCTGTTACTTCGGCATGGTATCATCTACAATTCGGGTGCGAATTTATTCAAATTTTCTTTAATCCTTCTTAAGTATTTTCTTTTAAAAAAGAATTCTTTCAAAATTTCTAATTCTTCTAGTTTAACCCGCTCATAATCATAATTGTCGTAAATACTTTTTACATCAGTATATAGCGACGCATTAAAAGATTCTACTTCAGCAAGTACAGCCTTTTCTTCTTCTTGATTTTCAGACATCTGCATCTCCATTATCCGTTCATTGATGTCCATCATTTCAATAAGAAATTCTTGTGGTAATGTCTGTGTTCCTTCCTCTCCAAGTGCATCGTGTAACTCAAGCACATATCTGAGCCTCGTTTCATCAGACTTAAGTGTTTTATACGCTTTATTGTTATAGCTGGCTTGTTTTAATACTTCTTCTCTTTCTGCCTCAGATTTTTCCATATGAAAATCCGGATGGAACAATCTACTCTTATTGATGTACGATCTCTTAAGAAGACCACCATCTATAACAAGAGAAATAGGCAACCCATAATATTCAAAATAATTCATCTTAAAACAATCTTGAAATATCTAGCCCTAATGCAAAAATCATCAAAATAACCAACAGTATAAATCCTACGATGGTTGAATACTCAACTACCTTATCACTTGGTTTTCTACCACTCACTACCTCGTACAACAAAAAGACAACGTGTCCCCCGTCTAAGCCAGGAATAGGTAATAGGTTCAGGAAGGCAAGCAATATAGATAAGCTTGCTGTCATTCTCCAGAATCGATCCCACTCCCAAGTAGTTCCGAACTCCTTAGCAATCGAGATTACTGAACCTAGGCTTTCACTCGCCTTGATACCACCTGTAAACATCTTACCAAATGCTTTCAGTTGACCAGAAAGAAAATCCCATGAAACTTGAGCCCCCTTTGGAATAGATTCTAACAATCCATACTTCTCTGTCTCCATATTAAAAAAGGTAGCAGGTGCTTTTACAAAAACGCCCATTCTACCATCACTGTCTACAGACATGTTTATCATGGATGTATCTCCTGCTGGCTTAAGTACTTGCAGGTCTACACTATTATTCTTATTTTCTGTTATAACCTTGGTAACCTGATCTACATAGGTTGCAGGCATTCCATTAATAGATAGTACCTTATCCTCTACTCTCAGTCCTGAGGCATAAGCAGGAGATTTTTCATCAATCTCGGCTAGCTCATATGGATATCTGTATTTAAACAAACTATATCCTTTATTAGCTTGAGTACTCAACATTGAACTATAGCTAGGATCAACAGGGATTTCTACTTCCTTTCCATCCCTGAGAACTGTATACGATTCTGGGTTTTCAATTATAATCTCAAGTTTAAATCGATTCGGATTAAACTTATCAAACGGTTTCTCTCCTATAGAAATCACCTTATCACCATCTCTTAAGCCGATTTCATAACCTAGCGAATCTACGTGAATTCCATACTTAACCTCAGAAGTAGGAATATAACTATCTCCCCATGTATAAAATATTCCTGCGAAAATGAGGATACCTAGTATAAAATTAACCGTGACACCTCCTAGCATAATAATCAGTCTCTGCCATGCAGGCTTAGATCTGAATTCCCATTCTTGTGGTTCTTCATCTAGATGTTTCTTATCGAAACTCTCATCTATCATTCCAGCAATCTTAACATATCCACCTAGAGGCAACCACCCGATTCCATATTCCGTCTCCCCTCTCTTTATTTTAAACAAGGAAAACCATGGATCGAAAAACAAATAAAATTTCTCCACCTTGGTCTTAAACCACTTCGCAGGAAAGAAATGACCACACTCATGTAGGGTCACTAAAATGGATAATGATAAAATTAGCTGCCCGACTATAATTAATGTTCCCATATATAATTCTTCTGTTTCTCAGAATTCTAATCAAACTCTGGTTAATCTCAACGCATTAAATGCTCGAAAAGATCTAACATTTCCGAAAAGTCGCAAAAGTACGATTAATTCAGCTAAGAAATAACAATATCATTGAGATCGGGTGCTAATATTCTCGATATAAGCATGTGTCTATACAGACCGTTTATTAACGTATTATAACCGATGGGTAAAAAATCATCAATTACAAAATACAAACAATAGAAAATCAACGTTTTAGAAGTATATTTCGAAATACCAAATCGCAATAAGTTATGAAAGTACGCCATTTATTTCCGTTGTATATGGTTATCCTCTTAGTAGGAATATCAAGTTGCCTTGAAGATCCGACTCCAGGATATACAGAAGAAGAATATGCTGTTTTGTCTGAAACACTTGATTTACCTCAAGAAAATTTCAACTATCAGACAGTGCTGCCATCTTTTATACCGATAGATAATTTCCAACAATCTGCTGAAGATTTACAAGCTCATAATCAAGCGGCTACCCTTGGTAGAGTATTGTTTTATGATAAAAAATTATCTAAAAATGGTAAGGTCTCTTGTGCTTCTTGTCACAAGCAGAATTTAGCTTTTGCGGACGATGCTGCAAGAAGTGAAGGATTCGAAGGAAGAGAATCAAATCGAAATTCTCTACCTCTAGGCAATACCATAGGTTTTGAAACCTCCTATGGAGGAGGCAGTGGTTTCTCAAGTATTGCTGGATTTGGGTGGGATGATGCCGTAGAAGATATCCAAAAACAATCTCAGCTGGCTTTTGAGTCAGAAATTGAGATGGGAATGAAAATGGAAGAAATAGTAGACATTGTAACTCAAGAAGAATATTACAACATTCTACATAACAATGCATTTGGTCATACCGGAATAACGAAAGAATCCATCCTCGATGCGCTGAGGTCATTTGTAAATTCTATTTCTTCTGTTAATTCTAGATTTGACCGTGCTGTCGGGGAATCACCTCATGCCATTTTCGAAAGCTCTGATCTCGCATTATTTAACGCGTCAGAAAATCGTGGTCGTAGACTCTATAATAATAACTGTGCTTCATGCCACAGTATGGATCAATCTTTTACATCAGTTGCTGCTGCTAATAATGGTCTTGACATCGTTTCAGAAGATCTTGGTAAGGCAAGTATAACAGGACAAGAGTTCGATAAGGGAATTTTTAAAGTTCCTTTCTTAAGAAACATAGGTCTTACTGCGCCTTACATGCACGATGGCAGATTCCGTACATTGCGAGAAGTAGTGGATCATTATAGTACAGGAATAAAGAATCATAAAAACTTACACCGCAACCTAAAAGAG
>CALIQO010000400.1 GCA_938044055.1 uncultured Saprospiraceae bacterium | reverse complement strand
ATATTTATGGTGAATAGCATGATACAGACTGACAACCAACTCAAAGCTTCTTTATAGAATTTCTTCTTTTCAGTAACTCGTTTTCTGGCTTTTTCGTAGTCTGCGTTTTCCAATGCGTATAGGTTTATATAGACAAAACTGATTCTTGTATCACAATAGTTCCTTAACGGCTGAAGATCAATAGGTCATCTGTCGATAATTCTTGATTGAACGCATAATTTTCATAACTGAAGCCCTTCATATCCTCGATGGATTTAACCCTATTCTTCACCATATAATGTACCATCATTCCCCTTGCTTTTTTAGCGTTGTAGGAGATGAACTTGTAGACGCCGTCTCTCTCTTCCTTAAAGTTGATCTTTATGACTGGGCTGCCTAACTTACTGGTATTTAGTGATTTAAAATACTCGTCTGAAGCTAGATTTATAATAAAAGGACTTTTCAATTCTGCCATTTCCTCTTTAATTGCTGATGTAATCTTTCCGTCCCAGTATTTATAAAGATTAGAACCTCTTCTGTTTTCTAACTTACTACCCATTTCTAACCTGTATGGCTGCATCCTATCTAGGGGTTTCAACACACCATATAGACCAGATAAAATACGTACATGCTTGTTCAAGAATTTCATGTCGTTTTTATTCATAGAGTCTACATCTAATCCCACGTACACATCTCCCTTGAAAGCATGTACTGCTGGATTGCTGTTGTCATGTGTATATTCAGAACTGAAGCTTTTAAAGCGATTGCGATTAAGGGTCACTAAATTATCGCTGATGTGCATCATGGATTTTATCTCATCGTGCTTTTTCTTCTTGAGCAAGTTGCTAAGATATTTCGCTTCTTTATGAAAAACAGGAATGGTTGTTTCTGCAATTTCTTTTCCTGCTTCTGTGTTTAGAGTCTTAGCAGGAGATAAAAGTATCATCATATTGTATTAAATCTTATAACGTTACTTACGTAACAGAGAATGTATCTTGTGGTTGTAAAAGTAAGGCATAAAAAAAACCTTAGAGCAAATGCTCTAAGGTTTTTAAATCGAAATTTCTTTTTTCGTTACTTGCCTCCTCCTGACTTAATGATGCTAGGAGCAGCAGCAGGAACGCTTTCTTTTTCTTCTGCCTTAAGGACGTGTCCTTTCACAGTAATTACTTTAGGATCTCCTAGTTCATTAGTAGTCAAGGTTACTCTCTTAGAGAATTTACCAACTCTATTGGTAGCATATCTGATTTCTAATTCAGAAGTTTCACCTGGCATAATAGGCTCTTTAGGCCATGTAGGAACAGTACATCCACATGATCCTCTAGCATTTTTAATAACAAGTGGCTCAGTACCTGTATTGGTGAATTTTAATTTTCTTAAAGGTTCACCGTTTTGCTCTATGGTTCCGTAATCTACAACAGTAGCTTCTAGTTCTAGTACAGGACCTTCTGATTGTACAACTTGAATCTGGTCAGGATTCACCTGAGCAGTAACACCTACGAATCCTAAGCATAGGAAGAATGATAAAAGGATTATATTTTTCATAGTTTGAATTTTAATATTCACAATAAGATCAACAGTTGATCACAGTTAAAAGGTTCACTAAAGAACAATACAAATTTAAGCAATATTAATTCCAAAGTAAATATAAAGCCTATCATATTACTGTTAACGCTATGTTAACCGTCTTAGAGACAGACTAAAAGGAAAACTTTATTTCAATAACTGGGTAAATATTTAAGTAAAAACAAACATTATATTGTATTTTTGAGCCAAGCTTAATTTAAATTAAGTCTAAGAAGAATTACGAAGCAGTAGGTAAAAGGAGAGGAATAGGCTTTATTTCGTTTTAGTTATACCAATCTAACCCATAGAATCTATGATCGAAACTGGATCTCCTTCAGAAATAAATCCCATCTCTACGGATACTTCGAATCCGATTGAAACTTACCGAGAAATATTAATGAAAGATCTATGGACTTGCCTTGTCAGTAGAGAAGCAAGCCTGATGGGGAGAAAGGAAGTCTTAACGGGCAAAGCCAAGTTTGGCATTTTCGGAGATGGAAAAGAAGTTGTACAAGTTGCACTTGCAAGAGCTGTAAAAAAAGGAGACTGGCGTTCTGGATATTACAGAGACCAGACTTTAATGATGGCTTTAGGAGAGTGTGATGTTGAAACTTTCTTTTCGCAATTGTATGCTGATTGTGAGAATGATCCTCACTCGGGAGGGAGACAGATGAATAGCCACTTCGCCTCTAAGACATTCGACCCAGAAACAGGAAATTTACTTCCTACGATAGATAAATACAATACGTCAGCTGACGTTTCTTGCACAGCTGGTCAGATGGCAAGGGCACTGGGATTGGCACTTGCCTCTAAAAAGTATAGAGAAAATCCGGAGATCAATAAAGATCTAGGCTTGTCTCATCAAGGGAATGAATTGTCATACTGTACCATCGGAGACAGCAGTACTTCTGAAGGTATATTCTGGGAGACCATGAATGCAGCATCGGTTATGAAGGTGCCATTAATGGTAGCAGTATACGATGATGGATATGGAATCTCTGTTCCTGTTGAACTCCAGACTACTAAAGGAAGCATATCTAGAGCAATGGAAGGATTGTTGATAGATGAGAATGGTCAGGGAATGTATATCTATACTGTCAAGGGATGGGACTATCCATCCATGGTAGCAACATTTGAGAAAGTGGCTAGAAAAGTAAGAGAAGAACATATTCCAGCTCTTGTCCATGTGCAAGAACTGACACAACCGCAAGGACATTCTACTTCTGGTTCTCATGAGAGATACAAGTCTAAAGAAAGACTTGCATGGGAAAGAGCGCATGATTGCAATGATAAGATGGTAGCTTGGATGCTTGAAAAGGGATTCTTAGATGAAGAGAAGTTAGAAGAATTGCGAATCGCCGCTAAGAAATATGTGAGAGATGCTAAGAATAAGGTATGGTCTAATTTTATGAAAATGCCTAATGAGAAATTGGCAGACCTAAATAAAATATACCTGTCCCTTACGCTATCTGAGAAGGGTCGGAAATTACATGAAGAAATCAATAGTGGCGTTAATCCTTTTTATTCTGAAGTTATAGAGAATGCAAGACGACTTAAGATTGAACTCCAGATTGATCGATCAGAGGTCCCTGCTTCACTAGAAAAACTGATATCAGATAGTGCAGCATATGCGCACGAGACTTTCCATACTTATCTATATAGTGAATCA
>CALIQO010000399.1 GCA_938044055.1 uncultured Saprospiraceae bacterium | reverse complement strand
CCTTATCTTTACATTGGTTTCCGCTTGTTCTAAAGTGTAATCTATAAAAATATATTGAGTGAAATTCTTGTGGGAATTTATTTTTTCTATCATCTGCACAATTCTTTATTATTATCTTCTACTGGAGATGATGAATAATTTTTAAAGGTGCGGAGGAAGTGCAACTTTAATGGATTATTTTTCGTAACAAAAAAGAAGACTTAAGTGATATAAACTACTAGAATTAATATGCACATGAATCAGCGAATGACAGCCCATCACTGAAACAAGTCGTACAACCTAGGTTGGGTAAGGTTAAACATTCTATATCGTCGCAATCCGAGAATCCATCACCGTCATTGTCTATTCCATCAGCACACAAGATAGCGGTGTTTTCTTGCGCTTGAATCGAATTGATTGAGAGTAGTAATAAAAATATTAGAATTGCATTTTTCATGGCCTAGGTATTCTGAAGTGATGCGGTTAAAATCAAATGTATATTCCTGAGTGATTGGATTTCTCACCCATAAGTGTTAGAAATAAAGAAATCTGTTCATTTAACTTTGTTCAGAATATCGTGGGATAGGAGATGTCTTGTCTTGATACACCGTTATTAAAAGAGATGTATAATAATCTTCGAGTAGGAAACCATAACCTTCATCTATTGATAAATCGAGGAAGCTTTTATTAATTAAAGAAATACTGTTGTCTGCTGAAAAAGGATTACCATATAAAATAGGAATGACAATGAAAAAGGATCCCAAAATAATTAATCTCACACCGGAAAATAAAACGTCGATTGAAGATGAAAAAAAATTATCTTTAATAGATTTCTTATATAATCAATGGATCATGATAGATGAATTGATAACAGACAATATAAAAGGTAAAGACCCTCAAGCACCTGAAAAAAAACGTAAGAATGATTAGAATTCTGATCATAGAAGATGAAGTAGTCATTGCAGAAGACCTTGCAGAAGTATGCAGATCTTATGGATATGAAGTTCTAGAACCAGCATTTACTCCAGGAGATGCATTGATAAAACTAGAAAGTGAGCAAGTCGATCTTGTTCTTCTGGATATCAACTTAGATAGCAGTATCAATGGCATTGAGATCGCATCGTATATTAATAATAACCTACAGATCCCTTTTATTTATCTGAGTTCTTATTCTGATCCTAAGACGGTAACCGAAGCCAGTGCTACTAAGCCTATGGCTTATATAACTAAACCGTTTAAGCGTTCAGATATTTTCACTACTGTAGAGATTGCCATTCAGAATTTCAACTTACTTAAGAGTAAAGGGTTTCCATCGTTAGAAAAGGTTAATGAAAAACTCCTTGGAAAACTCACGAATCGAGAATATGAGCTTCTCAGTTATATCCACCAAGGAAAGTCCAATAAGGAGCTCAGCGAATTATATGGCATTTCCATCAATACAGTTAAGTCTCACCTCAGAAATTGTTACATCAAGATGGATGTCAAGTCTAGGGTAGAAGCGCTATCTAAGATGCGTCAATTCTAACTAAGGAAGTATGCTATTAATTTTCTTGCATCTTTAATTAGGACACGTAATTTCTTTAGAGACCAATAATCCTTGATCATTGGGTTGTACTCTAAAACATTTTCCACTAGCAGACCTTAAGATAATTCCGCGATGGATGTTTTCTAGATAGATGTCGCCTTGTTGCACATGGAGCTTACTTTTAGGCATTGCCGCACCTAGACCGATATGTCCCGTTCCATCTCCTGCTAGCATCTGACATACATCACCGATGCCATCTAGATTGGAATCCATCTGATCTGAATTGGATACTGTGGGGCAGTTGTCGCATGCATCACCGATTCCATCACTGTCTTGATCTAGTTGATCAACATTGTAGTTCTCTGGACAATTATCTTGATCGAGGGGCAATCCATCTTCTGTACATTGTGTGCTGAGAAAACCTGTGGTACAATCGTCTCCATTGTCTACGATTGTAAGATCGCCTCCGAGAAAGATATCTTCACCAGTAACGAATTTTCTCAATATGCAACAGTCGTTGAGAAGAGGGTTGTCTGTAATACTTATATTATTCCCTACCGCACGGAGATTGGATATAGCAGAGATGTCCGATAGCGAATCGTTGTGGCTTAGGATTAAATCGTCAGACATAACCTCAATTGCATTGAGGCCTTCTATGGTTTTCAGCCGATTTAAATATTTGAAATCAACACTACTTAAGCTAGCAAGACTGGATAATCCCTGAATGTCGGTTAGCTTAGGTAATAAGGTTAATATCATCGTACCACCATCGTTTAGATTACTCAGGCTATTTAGGTTATCTATTTTTGGAAGACTATTTAATCTTAAATAATTGGTTTTTGTTACGGAGCCTAAAGCACTTAAGTCGCTCAATGTATCTAGGTCTGTTAGGTTTATAGATTCCATCGTCGAAGAAAAAGGAAGATTATTTAAGTCTTCCAATTTATCGAGTTGATACATGAATACATCCACTAAGTCTGTAATAGAACTTAGGGCAGATAGATCATCAAGTAATTCCATAGAGCTTAGGAAAATTTTTCTACACTGAAGAGGAGATAATCCGGCAAGACTAGACACATTATGTAAGCTAGTCAGAAAGAGCCCTTGTGTGTTATCTAGACCAATAGATTGTAGGTTACTAAGTGCAGAAAAATCAGATAACACGAAGCAATTAGAAATAGAAAAGTTCCCTAGAATGGTTTCTAGTGAAGAAAAACCTGACATATCGGTAATAAGGTATGCATCTCTTATAGTAACGTTTCCTTGCACTGTCATTAAGTTGTCAAGGCCTGATAAAGAGATTAAATTATACATTCTTCTTAGTGACAAGCCTCCACTGCCGATAGTCTTTAAGGATGAAAAATCATAGCTGGCCAGGTTGATATTAGTGTTTAAAGTTATACCTGCAACGTAAGTCATTGAAGGTGCCGATATATTTAGAAGAGCATTATTACTTCCTACTTCGAATCCTGATTGCACATCGTTAAG
>CALIQO010000398.1 GCA_938044055.1 uncultured Saprospiraceae bacterium | reverse complement strand
ACAAATGATATTCCTAACGTCAGTGAAGAAGCGACAAAAGACCTAGATGAGAATGGTATTATAAGGACTGGTGCTTGGATAAAAGAAGGTGATATCATCATAGGAAAGATCACGCCTAAAGGAGAGTCGGATCCTACACCAGAAGAGAAGCTTCTTAGAGCGATTTTCGGTGACAAGGCTGGTGATGTGAAAGATGCGTCTATGAAAGCACCTCCATCTACCAGAGGTATCATTATCAATAAGAAACTTTTTGCAAGAGCCAAGAAGGACAAGTTCCAGAAGGTCCAAGAGAAAGAACTTCTTGCAAAGCTGGAGGATACACATGCTGTTGCTCTGAATGAGCTTAGAACGACATTGATAGATAAAATGATGTCTCTTGTAAAAGGGAAGGCTTCAGCTGGTGTAAAGAGTATCTATAATGAAGAGATCATAAATAAAGGCACAAAGTTCACTCAGAAAGTGCTGAAGGATGTAGACTATGCTCAAGTAGATTATTCTGGATGGACGAATGATGCGGACGCTAATAAACTGATTGCAAGACTGATACACAATTACAGTATCAAAGTGAATGAGGAGGTAGGAAGATATAAGCGAGAAAAGTTCAATATCAGTATAGGTGATGAATTGCCAGCAGGAGTTTTGAAATTAGCGAAGGTATACTTGGCTAAGAAGCGAAAGCTGAAAGTAGGAGATAAGCTTGCAGGACGTCACGGTAACAAGGGTATTGTTTCCAAGATAGTAAGACAAGAGGATATGCCATTCCTAGCGGATGGTACTCCTGTAGACATTGTTCTTAATCCGTTAGGTGTACCATCTAGGATGAACCTAGGTCAGATATTCGAGACTGTACTTGGATGGGCCGGACAGAAGCTAGGAATGAAGTTCGCGACACCTATCTTCGATGGAGCCAGTCTGGATGAGATAGATGAATATGTACAAGAAGCTGGTCTTCCTAATCTCGGTCAGACATATCTATATGATGGAGAGACTGGAGACAGATTCCACCAAGAGGCAACAGTAGGTATCATCTATATGCTGAAGTTATCTCACATGGTAGATGATAAGATGCACGCAAGATCCATAGGACCATACTCACTGATCACACAGCAACCGTTAGGTGGTAAAGCACAGTTCGGTGGACAGCGTTTCGGTGAGATGGAGGTATGGGCATTAGAGGCATTCGGTGCAGCTAATATCCTACAAGAGCTATTGACTATAAAATCTGATGATATCCAAGGAAGAGCGAAAGCTTACGAGGCTATTGTCAAGGGAGAGAATCTACCCACACCGAGTATACCGGAATCATTCAATGTATTGATACATGAATTGAGAGGATTGACACTTGATATCAAATTTGACTAATCTTGAAATTTTAAGATAAATGGCATTTAAGCGTAACCAAACCAATCAGCCACAAAAGCAGTTTGATACAATTACAATCTGCTTGACTTCTCCGGACGATATTCTGGATAGGTCATATGGTGAAGTCCTCAAGCCCGAAACCATTAACTATAGGACTTATAAGCCTGAGAGAGATGGATTATTCTGCGAGAGAATATTCGGTCCCGTAAAGGATTATGAGTGCTACTGTGGTAAATATAAAAGAATCAGATATAAAGGCATCGTCTGTGATAGATGCGGAGTGGAAGTGACTGAGAAGAAAGTGAGAAGGGAGAGAATGGGTCACATAAAACTGGTAGTCCCAGTTGTCCATATTTGGTTTTTCAAATCACTGCCTAATAAGATAGGATACCTTCTGGGTGTCTCTTCCAAGAAGCTGGAATCTATCATATACTATGAGCGATATGCCGTGATCCAGCCAGGGGTAAAGGAAGGTGAGATAGAAGTGAAAGATCTCTTTACTGAAGAGGAGTACTTTGAGATCTTAGATACACTACCTGAAGGGAATCAGCAATTAGATGATTCTGATCCACAGAAGTTTATCGCGAAGATGGGCGCAGAGGCAGTGAAGGAATTGTTAGAGAGGCTGAAGCTGGATGAGTTGTCATACCAACTTCGACATCAAGCGGCAAACGAAACATCTCAGCAAAGAAAGTCAGAGGCACTTAAGAGATTGAGGGTTGTGGAATCTTTCAGAGATGGACAAAGTAGAATAGAGAATAAGCCTGAATGGGCGATCATACAATACCTGCCGATAATCCCGCCAGAGTTGAGACCATTGGTTCCTCTGGATGGTGGTCGATTTGCAAGTTCTGATCTGAATGACCTCTACAGAAGGGTGATCATCAGAAACAATAGACTGAAAAGGTTATTAGAGATAAAGGCACCAGAAGTCATCCTTCGTAATGAAAAAAGGATGCTCCAAGAGGCTGTGGATTCATTATTCGATAACTCTCGAAAGTCAAATGCTGTAAAAGCAGAAGGTGGCCGTTCTCTGAAATCACTAAGTGATATCCTAAAAGGAAAGCAAGGTCGATTCAGACAAAACCTCTTAGGAAAAAGGGTAGATTATTCTGGTAGATCCGTGATCGTCGTTGGACCTGAATTAAAGTTGCATGAGTGTGGCTTACCTAAGGGAATGGCAGCAGAGCTTTTCAAACCTTTCGTGATCAGAAAACTGATAGAGAGGGGTATTGTAAAAACAGTAAA
>CALIQO010000397.1 GCA_938044055.1 uncultured Saprospiraceae bacterium | reverse complement strand
TATTCTTGCTTTGTAATGCTATTGTTTATGCTGGTATTTATTTCCTCTCTCGTAGGAAACTTAGGTGACCTAGCAGAGTCGAATCTAAGCAATGCAACTTCTAGAGCCGGAGCTAGATCCTTGTCTTTATAGGGTTTTACTATGTAACCGTAGGGATAAGTATCTTTTACTTTTTCAAGCGTCAATTTATCTGAGAAAGAAGTTATAAAGACGAATGGGATTTTATATTTTTCATTGATGATGTGGGCGAGATCAACGCCATTTTTATCACCTTTAATTGATATATCTAGTAAGGCTATATCAGGATTTCTCGATGAGATAAGGTCTAGCGCCTTGGTGCTGCTGTGAGCAATCCCTACAACATCGTAGCCTTCGGACTCAAGTATGAACTGAATTTCTTGCGCAATCGGGGGTTCGTCTTCTACTATCAGTACTTTAATTTTGGACATGACCTTTTTTTCCTGCAATTTCATTTTTCTAAATATAGGAAAATTAATTTAGGTCTGAAAAACGATTAAAGTTTTCCGGGACAACGCTTACATCGTTTGTGTTTTTTATATTTTCTACAGCATTTTTTCTTTAAATTTTTTCCAGAAATAAGCGGGAGGGGAAAGAGTGGCGGAGGAGCCATTCTCTCTTGTGAATCAAGTAGAGTCTCTATTTTATTTTTTCTGGTTGGAAGCATGCTGTATATGTACGCTTGCGCAAATATACCCTTATGTTGATTAAATCTAAATAAAAACAAAGGTTTTATTCATCCATTAATTAAATAAAAGTCGATAATGTGAAGGTTAATTTCTTGATCTTGAATAGATGTTAATACACTTCTTGCTCAGAATGAAAATCATGCCCTTCTGAAAGAAGAAGTATGTAAGAAAGTAGATGAAAGAGCCAAGCTCGCTCAAGTTATGGTTGACAAGATATTTAGCTTCTCGGAGTTAGGCTTTCAAGAAATAGAGACTTCTAAGTATATAACAGATATATTAAAAGAAAATGGATTTACTATAGAGTACGGCATATCGGATGTGCCTACAGCATGGATGGCTCGATGGGGGAGTGGTCATCCAGTTATTGCCATCGGCAGTGATTTAGATTGTATACCTAAGGCTTCTCAGAAACCTGGGGTTGCGTATCATGATCCCATTATAGAAGGGGCACCAGGCCATGGAGAAGGTCATAATTCTGGGAATGCTTTAAATGTAGTATCAGTCATTTCTGTAAAAGAAATTATGGAAAGAGAAGGAATTCCAGGAACCATAATTGTATGGCCAGGAGTAGCGGAAGAGTTGGTAGGAACGAAAGCCTACTTTACCAGAGATGGATATTTCGATGATGTAGATCTGTGCATATTTACGCACGTAAGCAGCAACATGAGTGTTGCATGGGGGCAACCGAGAGGGACAGGATTGATTTCAGTGGAATATACTTTCGAAGGAGAGGCAGCACATGCTGCTGGATCGCCATGGAGAGGGAGAAGTGCAGCTGATGCTGTAGAATTGATGAACATAGGCTGGCAGTACGCCCGAGAGCACCTCGATCCCTTGCACAGATCGCACTCTGTTATAAAGAATGGAGGTGACCAACCTAATGTAGTCCCTTCTGAATCTACCATATGGTACTACTTCAGGCATGTAACCTATCCTAAGATTATGGAAGTGTATGACAGAGCTAATGAAATGGCAGAAGGTGCAGCACTGATGACAAGAACTAAAATGACTAAGAAGGTCTTAGGGTCTGCGTGGCCTCGACATTTCAATCAAGTTATAGCAGAAACAATGTATAAAAACATCAGAGAGGTTGGGCTTCCAGAGTGGTCTAGTGACGACCAATCCCTAGCCCGAGCGCTTCAGAGAGAAGTATCTTCATATGACACTTCAGGTCTAGCTACTAAGTTGGATACCATTAAAGCGCCTCTGGGTAGAATGGTTTCTGGAGGATCAGATGATATCGGAGATATATCATGGAAGCTACCTACTGTGACCCTAAGGTTTCCAAGTAATATTCCTGGTTTACAAGGCCACCATTGGTCCAATGCAGTTGCCATGGCGACACCGATTGCCCATAAGGGTGTTGTAGCTGGAGCAAAAGTAGAAGCTATGACTATGCTTGATTTTTTCCTTAACCCTACATTGGTAGACGACGCATGGACGTACTTTACGGAAGAACAAGGAATGAAACAAGAATACATACCGATGGTAACAAAAGACGATAAGCCTGCAACTTATCTTAACTTTGAGATTCAGGAAGAATTCAGATCCGCCTTAGAGAAGTTTTATTATGATGAAACCAAGCACGATTCTTACCTGGATCAGTTAGGTGTGCAGTATCCTACCTTGAAAAAAGAGTAGACTATTATCGCTTGCCCTTGCCTTTTTGTTTCTTAGCTTGAACCTCTTGCTGTTGTTTCATGGCGGCTTCAAGCCTAGATTGAAATCCACCTTTTTTCTTGGGCTTGGCTTTCTGGGCCATGAGTTCGCTTCTGATTTTCTCTTCCTTGAATACGAACTTCTTGGTAATGATGGTCTGAGCAATATTAATCAAGTTACTGAAGAACATATAACATGTTAATGCAGACGCATAGCTGTTAAAGAATACTAAGAAGCCTATAGGCATAAAATATTGGATATACTTCATGGCAGGATTAGCCGATAGATCCATATGCTTCGTATTGTAATAGGTATAGATAACAGTGGTTACTGCCCATAAAATGGTAAATAGACTTATATGCGAACCAAACATTGGAATCGTAAAAGGCAACTCAGTAATCACATCGTAAGATGAAAGATCCGTGGCCCATAAGAAAGATTCTTGTCTGAAGCTAATAGACGCTGGGAAGTAACGGAACAAGGCATACCAGATCGGCATCTGCATTAGCATAGGCATACAACCACCGAATGGACTTACACCATATTCTCTATAGACTTTCATGGATTCCATCTGAGATTTCTGCGGATCATCTTTATACTTTTCCTTAAGCCCGGCTAACTCTGGTTTCAATGCTCCCATCTTAGCTTGAGAATGAAGCATCTTGTACATCAGTGGATAGAGTGCCATCTTGATTATAAAGATTACCAGAACGATAACTATACCTAGAGATCCGATATACCTACTTATAAGGTTGAAGAAAGGGCGCACGAAGTGCCTATTGATAGAACCGAATATGCTGTTACCATAAGGAATTACTTTTAAGAATCCATTATCATACGCAGCCAGTCTATCATATTCATTGGGACCTAGATATAGATTCATATCATACCTTCCTGATTCATCTGTAGGGATGGTGAGGTACGACTTGACAAGCTTGAGATCTTCGTCTTCTAATTGTAGCATCGTTGTCTCAAATTTTCCATCTGAGAAAGGAATCTCTGTAGACATAAGAGCTGTATTGAAAAATTGATTGGCATGAGCTACCCAATCTACGTTCGCCCCTTCCATATCTTCCTCATCGTCACCTGCACAACTACAGTAATCTGCATTGTTTTCTTCTGTCTCTTTATAATATACAGTAGAATATCTAGATTCGAAGGTTACATTGTTTTCTAGTTTTTCTAAATAATTTTCCCACCGCAATTGAATAGGTTCCCCGTTTTTAATTCCTGCATACTCTATAGAATAGTCTAGCCCATAACCATCTTCTTCAAGGGTATATTTTTGTTGGAATTTTCTTCCTGAGGCTGTATTAACAGACATGGTAACACTGTTTCCACTTTTAGAAGGAGTGAAATACAAGTCACCTGTTGCAATCGATCCTGTCAAGTTGTTAGAAAGTGGAAGGGTGTAAGAGAAAACATTTTTATCATCCTGTAATAAGTATAAAGGTTGTTTCTCTAATTCACCGTTTTCGTTTTCCATCATTCTGAAATGCTCCTTCAACAATACAGATTCTACAAAGCCACCTTTGGTCTGAAAGTTAACCTTGACATACTTATTTTCAAGAAACACAATTTCATCTGATCCTTGTGCAGCTGCTGAGAAATCTCCGTACTTACCTTGCAACTGTAGATTTAGAAGAGAATCTGATAGTTGAGGTTCTACTATGGGTGTACTTGCATTAACCGCTTCTTGCGCAGCTTGTTCAGCCTGAAAGCTCACTTGTTCTATAGAATCTTGGAGACGTTTCTGTTCTGCAATTTCAGCTTCTGAAGGAGCAGATATTATAGACCAACCTACAATTACCGCAAATATCAATACGAATCCAATTATTTGATTTTTATCCATCAGGATTTTTCTTTTTAAAAATAGGCCCCATGACCTTGACTATAAATGCCGCAAAGGTAATATTAAATGAGCGATCTGTGTGCTATTATTTATACGATTCGTGGAGATTATAGGATTAATGCCTTTTATTCTTGCAAGATAGAGGCAATCTATGGTTATAGAAAAGTGATAGAAAGTCTTTTAATAGGCACCCGATGACATATTTTAACATATTGTACTATATTTCGATATATTTGGCTTAACAAACGTTTTAAAAAAGGCAATTGAACCCAATGAAAGCAATCTACGAAGCGGCTGTTTATGAAATATCTAACAGCGGCATAAAAATCTGTGTCAACAAGCTAAACCTAGAACTTGATGACCTTCTCGAGGAGTATCAAGAAAATCGATGGTGTTTTGTAACAGCATGGAATCCAGGAGGAAAAGAGCGATCTTTAAAAGAAAATTACATCGATCAAATTAAATTACTCGAAGACTTATCCATATACAAGGTCCTAGATGGTATGAGTAGATCAGAAGATGGTACCCATGCTGAAGGTAGTTTTCTTGTACTAGGTATGGATAAGGAAGAAGGCATAAGAATGGCAGAAAGGTACGGTCAATTGGCTTTTCTTCATGGAAAGAAAGGAGAGCAATCCATACTACATTTTCTGTAAGCTAACTTTTTACGGTAACAAGTAAAAATTAAAGAACATGTATGTTAATGCATCCCAGTTAGCAAGAGAAGGGTGGTTAATATATTTAGTAGGATGAAATAAGTTAAGCTTTAATAAATTTTCTTTCTTTAAGAGCATAGAAAAGGGCATTGTTGAATCAACAATGCCCTTTTCTATAACATTGATTTCTATATTGTTATGACTTGATAATCTTGGTCGTTCCTCTATATTTGCTGCCAGCTTGGGATGTCAATATATAGGTCCCAGAAGCAAGATTGCTAAGGTCTATTGTAAACTGTGTCTTACCAGTAAATCTATTCAATGGATTGACCTTACTTACAATCTTTCCATTGATGTCATAAAGGACGAAATTGAAATCAAGGCTTTCTGTTGTGTTTTCTATTTCTACGATGGCTTGATCAACAACTGGGTTATTGAT
>CALIQO010000396.1 GCA_938044055.1 uncultured Saprospiraceae bacterium | reverse complement strand
CAGGATGTAATTCAGAACTTACAGCAGTAACGGTAGAAGTATTGACAGGTGAAGTAATAGAGATCGATACTATGATATGTTTTGGTGAAGTATTTGAGATAGGTGATACAACCTTAGGAGCTGGAAACCATAGTATCGTTTTAACCAGTGGTGGAGATTGTGAGAGTTTGTATGATATCACAGTTGGAGAGAGGCCAGAGATTGTAATATCTGGATCTGGAACAGAAATCTGTTCTGGAGAGATAGCAGATATAAGTGTAAGTGGATGTAATGGAACAGTTATATGGTACAGCGATGCAACAGGGAATACACAAGTAGGAACGGGAGTTTCATTTACAACACCTGCGCTTACCAGTACGACAAGTTACTGGGCACAATGCACAGAAGATGAATGTTCTTCGTCACTTGTAGAAGTTATAGTAATTGTTAATTCACTTCCAGAAGCACCTACAGCTGAAGATATAGAAGTGTGTGATGGAGGCAGTGCTGTATTGACAGCAGAAGGTTGCGAAGGAGGTTCAATTTTATGGTATAGTGATGAACAAGGTAACAATGTTATTGGTACGGGTTCAGAATTGTCTTTAAGTTCTGTGTCAGAATCAACCGTTTACTATGTAGGCTGTGAGATTGATGGATGTCAATCTAGACTAACGCCAGTAAACGTTTCTGTGTCATTAGCTTTAAAAGCTCCTGAATCAGGTAATGTTCAGATATGCGAAGGTGAAAGTGCTGAATTAACGGCAACTGGATGTGAAGAGGGGACAATCACATGGTACAACGATGCCGCTGGTAGCAATGCCCTTGCTGAGGGACCTTTATTCACCACTCCGATATTATCTACTAATACAGTGTATTATGTAGGATGTGAATTAGCTGGTTGTCGTTCAGAACTTACAGCAGTAACAGTTGAAGTATTGACAGGAGAAGTTGTCGTGATAGATACAGTAGTGTGCTTCGGAGGAGTATATGAAATAGGAGATACAACTCTAGGAGTAGGTAATCACAGTATTGTTCTTGATAATGGAGATTGTGAAAGCACATTTGAAATATCGGTAGAAGAAAAAGAAGAACTTGTAATACGAGGTTTAGGAGCTGAAATCTGTATAGGTGAAACCGCAGTCATCAGTGTCGAAGGATGTTCAGGTGACGTAGTATGGTATAGTGATGCTGATGGAAGTATTCAAGTAGGAACAGGATCTAGCTTGGAGGTTTCCGAGATTATCAGCGTAACCAGTTTCTGGGCACAATGTACGCAAGATGGTTGTTCTTCAGAGCTAGTAGAAGTTGTCATAGAAATTTCACAAGAACTTGAATCACCAGTAATACAAGATCTTGATCCTATATGTAGTGAGGATCCATTTTTATTGCAAGCAGAAGGTTGTAACGATGGAACCATACTATGGTTCATCTCTTCAGATTTAAATACTCCTATAGGGAGTGGCGATCAATTGTCGATCAGAGGAATAAGTGAATCGACTACTTACCTTGCCGCCTGTGAGTTAGATGGTTGCATGTCTTCGTTCGCTGAAGTTGTTGTTGAAGTATTGAGCAACGAAGTGATAAAACTAGATACCGTAATATGCAATGGAGACTTTATAGAAATAGGTGATTCCATTTTAACAACGGAGGGCGAGTATATGATTTCAGTTTCGAATGGAGCATGTACAGCTACTTATGAAGTGTCCCTTAAGACAATAGATCAACCTTCTGTTTCAGCAGAAAATAAAATGATATCTTCCGGTCAATCTGCTACTTTAGAAGCGGACGGTTGCAACGAGGGTATGGTAACATGGTATGCAGATAAGGAATTGACACAGATTATCGGAAATGGTAATTCATATACAACAGAAGCTCTAGAAGTTACTACGTTGTACTATGTTACTTGCAATATCGGAGGATGTTACTCTGATCCTGTAGAAGTAATAGTAGAAATTGGAAACGATCAAGCCATTGTCATAGATACTACCCTTTGTTTTGGTGATTCATTCACGCTAGGAGAAAATACATATGAAGAAAGTGGCCAGTACAATGTACAAGTAGAAGAGGACGGAGTTGTTGTGAGTTACATACTTAATCTTAGGATTAAAGAGGCATTGACTGTTTCTGTTTCCGATGAAGAAGTATGTATAGGAGAGCAGACCACGCTTATTGCAGAGGGTTGTAGCGAAGGTGTGATTACATGGTACGCTGATGAGACACTTTCTGATGTGGTATCAGAGGGCACAGAGTATGATGTTGATAGCCTATTTGAAAATGTAACATTCTATGTGATCTGTAGTGATAGCCTATGTGCTTCTGACGCTGCAATGGTTAATGTCACTGTTACCAATGATAAATCTATAACCATAGATTCTCTAATCTGTAATGGAGATGTTTTCGAGGTAGGAGACACGATGTTTGCCTCGAGCGGATCATATGAGTATAATTATACAACACCTGCTGGCTGCACTGAAATGTATTTCTTGAATTTAAGGTTCATAGAAATAGAACCTGTCGATGTAGAATCGGCAGAGGCATGTGCAGGAGAAAGTGTGCAATTGAAGGCAAGTGGATGTACAGAAGGTCAGATCCTGTGGTATGAAAACCCGGATAAAACCAATCTGCTGGAAACTGGTCCAGAATACAATACTGGCGCATTATTCGCTGATGTATCTTACTATGTAGTATGCGCAATAGATGATTGTGAATCAGAAGTTCAAGAGCTTCCAGTAACAATATTGGAATCTGGAAGAGTTGTCATTGACACCACGATATGTGCTGGAGAGTCCTTGGTAATAGGCGATTCAACGCTGACTGCTTCTGGAAGCTATCTCTTGACAGAGAGAAATGGTGACTGTGTTGTTTCTTATGTTATTGACCTTACTGTATCAGATGAATTATCAGTCAAGGTTGAGGATGTAGAGATATGTGCATTTGATGATGCCGTCTTGCAAGCAGAAGGTTGTGAAGAAGGTGTGGTAAGATGGTATACTTCCCCTGAAACGGAAGCGATCGCACAAGGACCAAGTTATACCCAGAGTATGGTTGAGTCCTCTACAATATTATACACAAGATGTCTTACAGAAATATGCGCATCACCTTATGTTTCCGTCGCAATTGATGTTATGGATTCTGAGGTAACTATGATAGATTCAACGATATGCTATGGAGATTCACTCTTGTATAGAGATTCATTATTGATGTCTGCTGGCATGTATGTATTCTCAGATAATTCTAGCGCATGTAATGAAATAACTGTTTTAAGCCTTTCTATCAATGATGATAATGTCACTTACATCGAAGAGTATCTATGTTCTGGTGATACCTTATTGATCAATGGAGATATTATTACAGAGCCAGGTGTCTACAATTATGTAAGAGATTCAACACAGAGTTGTGACTCTATAGATGCATATATTGTTCTAGAGATTGAAAACACACTTGAGGTTTATGGAGGAACAGAAATATGTACAGGAGAGACACTTATGTTAAGTACAGACTTCTACGAATCTTACCTCTGGAGCACAGGAGATACAACGAGAACCATAGAAGTAGATTTCGCAGGGTTGGTTGAACTGACTGTAGTAGATGCCGATGGGTGCATTTTTTCTACCGCCATAAAGCTCAGTATAATTTCGCTTCCGCAAATAGATGTTTCAGTTGTAAAACCTCTTTCAGATTGTGAGAGCGAAGATGGAGTTCTTGAAGTTGTTTCTGATGTCCCACTTGAAAGCTTCTGGTTCTCAATTGACAATGGATCCACGTGGCAGAGAGAACCATTATTCGAGAATTTAAGCAATGAAGTTTACGATGTATTAATTGCCTCTAATTCTAGATCATGTGTATCCGATGGAGCCATAAGATTCCAATTTGATATAATAGGTTCGCCTGTTCTAAGTAGCCTGATTGTAGGAGAAGAAGGTGCTTGTGATGGAGCTTCAGGATCCATTGAGATCAATGTAGAAGGAGATCCATCAGACTATATGTATAGTTTAGATGGTGGAGATACCTGGAGTGAGAAATATACATATACTGATCTACCTAACGGAGTTTACACTATAAAGATAATAGATGTTCAGTCAGGTTGCATCCTTACATATGCTTCAGACATTAATATCCAGAACATAGATCCAAGCGATTACGATTATGATATAGTAGGCTACGACAAGTGTGCGGCAGAAGGAAATGCATCAGTAGAAATTACAGGTGATTTAGATATGATAGACTTCATAGAATGGTCTGGTGGCCAGATGGGTACATCTGTTGAAGGATTGTCTCCTGGAGAATATACAGCTAAAATCACCTCGATAACAGGATGTACTTTCGAGCTTTCCATAAGTATTCCTGTTGCAGATGTATTTATTATCGATCAGAACTGGCCTGCCGATACAGTAGTCTGTAACGATGTTATGGTAGAGCTGAATTCTATCTATACTTCATTTACGAACAATTGGTATCTAGATGGTGCTTTCATCGGATCCGATATAAATATAATTGCAGATAGAGCAGGTGTATATACACTTGAAGTAATCAATGATCTAGGATGTAGAGATGAAGAAACAATCGAAGTGAAATTCGATGAAGCGGATTTCTCTGGCGTAAGATTCTTGCTCAGTAAGGAAGGCCTTATTGACTTACCTATAAAGATGGTAGAAGCATCTAATCCTAAAGTCGATTCATTCTTCTGGGAGTATGATAAAGAATTGATAGAATATGTTTCTTCTGATAAGAATCATGAGGTAGTCATATTTACAGAACCGGGAGAATACGAGATTTCATTGATCGCATTCATCGGCCCTTGTGCTGTAAAGCAGACCAAGACCATTGTGATTTACTCAGATCCTTCGGAACTAGAAAATCCTGAGAATCACTTTACGGATCCTGGATTTATTTCCAACTTCCTAATTACGCCCCAGCTAAATGATGGACGCTTCACCGCCAATGTAGAGCTGACCAGTAATCAAGATGTGACCCTGATTCTTATCAACGATCAAGGAGCACTTATTGAAGTGAGAGAATTGACCGATCAGAATAATTATTCTGAAGATTTCGACATCAGCAATCTGCCTTCAGGTGTGTATGCTCTTGTGCTCCAGACATTTAACGATTGGAGATTCGTAACGTTTAGCAAGATTTAATAAAATACTTGATATTAAGAAAAGGCCTTTTCCCACTAGGTTAAGGCCTTTTCTTATTTTTGTGCTTCATCACAATTGATTCATTCTGGCATCATCAATAATTATAGGTGGAAGTAGCAGCAGTGGTTCATCATTGCTTAAGAACATTATCAGTCGTCACCCGATGGTATTCTCAGGTGAAGAGACCTATCTATTGACGAAGAAAAAGTTGTTCCTGGATTTTAATGCATACAAGGATAGGATAGGCAAGAAACTCCCGAGTGGATTGGTTTCATTTTCACCTCACGTGTTTAGAGGTATAGGTTCTGCCGATGAATTGTATGGCCATGATGAAGAATCTATCCAGAACTTGGTGAAGACAACTCAGAATTTTAGCGACTTTATGGATCTGTTTATGACTCCTGGAATGGAGAGAAAACAAGCCAGCATGTGGTGCGAGAAGACACCCGGAAATGCCTTGTTGTTTAGAGCATTCTTGGCTTCTTTTAAGCAAGGTAAGGTTATCCATATAGTGAGAAATCCGTACGATACACTGCTATCCATGCTTAAGAGAGGTATGAACCCCATTTATGCTATAGCGATCTACTGCTACAACAATGCCGGCGGAATTGATGTAGCAGATGAAGATAGATATCATCGAGTGAAATATGAGGATTTACTAACAACAACAGAACCTACCACAAAGAACTTGTGCCAGTTCTTAGAAATAGACTTTCATGAAGATATGATCTCAGACCTCTCTAATCAGCATCTTACTGAAACCAACATTTCTTCATGGA
>CALIQO010000395.1 GCA_938044055.1 uncultured Saprospiraceae bacterium | reverse complement strand
GGATTCTCGATTTAATACAGCCACTGATTCTAGAGGTGCGTTTGTATTAAACTTGCCGAAAGGCACCTATCAGATAACAGTAAGTTTCATAGGGTACACTTCTTACGAACGATCTTGGCGTGTGGATGGTAGTGGAGAAATCACCTTTACACTTGCAATAGACAATGTGCAACTGGATCAAGTGGTCATTAAAGGAGAATCCTCTCGTGACAACATAGAAAGAAATACAACTGGCCTTGAAGTTGTTTCTATAGAAGAACTTCAGCAGACAGCTAAGTTAATGGGAGAGATAGATGTTATAAGAAGCATACAATCTTTTTCTGGGGTGAGCAGCGCAGGAGATGGTGCATCAGGGTTTAATGTCCGAGGTGGCAACGCAGATGAAAACTTAATCCTCCAGGATCAGGCACTGATACTTAATCCAGCGCACACCCTGGGATTTTTCTCGTTGTTCCATCCTGATTTAATTTCTACTGTAAACTTGTACAAGGGAGACCAACCTTCCTATTTAGGTGGCAGGCTTTCCTCGGTCCTTGATGTTAAGTTGCGTGAGGGAGATTTAAATAATTTTAAGGGATCAGGTGGAATAGGAATGGTAACTTCAAGATTGGCTTTAGAGGGACCCATCATCAGTGATAAAGCCTCCTTTATCGTAGGTGGCAGAATCAGTTACATGGATTGGGTATTGAACAGTATTAAAAATATTGATGTACAGAGAAGTAATGCACAGTTTTATGACCTTACGGCAAAAGTAGATTATAGATTGAGAGAAGGTACGAAATGGGGAGCTACTTATTTTATAAGCGGAGACGATTTTAAATTTGCAGACGAAGTGAATTTCGAATACCAGACCAATACACTATCTACCTATCTGAATCACTTGATTTCAGATTCTTGGAATCTGCAATTGACCATGAATGTGGGTAATTATACCAGCTCACTATTCGACATACAAGGCAGTGATATATCTAAATTTACCAATGAAGTCTCTTATATCCGACCTAATCTGAGAAACTTCATACAGCTTAATGATCAATTCAGTACCACATTTGGTGTTGATGGAAATCTATTTGTTATCAAACCCGGAAGTATATCTCCTGAAAGTGATGAATCTACAGCAGTGCCTAGATCTCTGGCAGAAGAGCAGGCAGATGTATGGACACCTTATGTTCAATTAGATTGGGAACCTGTTCAGAAATTATCTATTTCTGCCGGTCTGCGCTACAACTTATATAGAGCTATAGGTGCAGCGGAAGTTGCCGTTTATGAAGAAAATGCTCCACTTATAGAACGAAACGTAGTTAATACACTTTCATTTGCAGATGGAGAAACGGTAGCCAGTTATGCAGGACTTGAACCCAGAATTTCTATGCGCTATAGCCTGAATGATAACCAATCAATCAAGGCAAGCGCTAACCGCTCTTTTCAATACCTAAACCAAATATCTAATACCGCATCTTCTACCCCTATTGACATCTGGCAAGTAGCTAACTATCACATAGAGCCTCAAGCTGCATATAACTTCGCTCTAGGATATTATCAAAATGCGGCAGATGATAAAATCACTTTCTCCACACTGGGTTTCTATAGGATCCAACCAAATATAATCGAATACAGAGACTTTGCTGACTTATTATTAAATGAATTTTTAGAGAGAGAATTGGTCAGCGGCGAAGGAAAAGCTTACGGCGCAGAGTTCAATATAGAAAGGAAGGGCAACTCGAGTACATTGAGTTTAAATTATACTTTTTCAAGATCGTTCAGAAAGGTTGTTGAGACAGCTAGTCAGAACGCCATCAATGATGGCAATTGGTTTCCATCTAATTTCGATAAGCCTCATACACTGAACTTAAAATGGAACAAGAAACTTACAGAAAAAAGCACTTTTAATCTAAACTTCACATACAGTACGGGACGACCCTTAACGGCTCCAGTCAGTAGCTTCCAGGTAGACAACGTAAAAAATATTCCGATCTATTCTGACAGAAATGAATTTAGAATACCAGCTTATCATAGGCTGGACATTTCTTACGAGATGGGACCTTATGGTGCAGATGATGGAGGCTGGGAAAGTACAGTAGTCTTTTCTGTTTTTAATCTGTATGGAAGAGACAATGCTTATTCTGTCTTTTTTAGACAACAACCTTTCGGTAAGGTAGAAGCATTGCGAGTGGCTACCCTAGGAGCAGCATTTCCATCCCTTACATTAAACTTCAAGTTCTGAGATATACCTTATTATATATCGTAGGTGGATGGATATTTTTCTCTGGTTGTGTAGAGGAGATAGATCTGAATATAGATACCGACCAGACCTCAATTGTTGTAGATGGTCTGATATCTGATCAACTACAACAATATTCCATAAAGCTTAACAACAGCTCAATCATAGGAGTGGGAAATGACAACGTTCTTACTCCCATTACGGACGCAACTGTACACGTCATAGGGTCTGATGGTTCATCTTTTCTTTTTATTAACTCAGATGAAAACCCTGGATCCTATACATCTTTCATGCAAGGTAAACAAGGTATTTCTTACCATGTCGAAATAAAATTAAGAGATGACAGAATCATCCACAGCTCTCCTGCTGAAATCCAACCCAGCTACTCTATTGACAGTCTGGACTATTTTATTTCTCGAGAAGAGATTCTTAATGATGCAGGGAATATTGAAACTAGAGAAAGAATTCTATTCTCCCTGGATACACACTTCTCTGAAAATGATTCTCCTTACTTTAGATGGAGAGCATCTGGGGTATATGAGTTCAAAGAGAAAAATGGATCTTTCAACCCTAGAACCTGTTATGTCAAAGACAATCTAGACTTCAACAATATAGTTTTAATCAATTCTGATGACTTAAGTTCTCCTTACATCATAGGTATGCCATTGATTGAGACTACTTTTAATCATCGATTTAACATCTTATATTCTCTTAATACCATACAATATAGAATATCAGAAGACGAATATATCTATTGGAAAAACATTGAGCAACTGATCAACATTGATGGAACCCTATTCGATCCACCACCAGCAGCCGTAGTAGGAAATCTAGTCAACATTAACGATCCAGAAGATAAAATACAAGGTTATTTTTCAGTAACCAGTAGCGATTCTAGATACTTTTTTATCGATGTAACTCAGAAAGGAGAATATGCATCGTCACCCTGTGACGTAGGCATAAGACCTTCGTCTTGCGATGATTGCCGCAGAATAATTAACAGCACTGTCATTAAGCCTACTTACTGGCCGCGATGAGTGCAATGAAAAACAATTATAACATTTGCGTAAGCGATGTGATTATAACAATGTAAACTATGCTTAAAATTCAAAAGTCCTTACCCATTCTTTTTACTTTTTATGTATTTTTCTTGTGCGGATGTATCGAAACAATTGATCTTGACATAGATACGGAAGAAACCTCTATTGTTATAGATGGTCTCATTTCTGACCAGTTGAAGAATCATGAAATCAGAATCAACAACAGTGCAGTTATAGGGGTCGGAAATGACAATGTCCTTACACCGATTAATGGAGCAACTGTTGTGGTAAAAGGAAGTGATGGGTCTTCTACAGATTTCATACAGACTTCTGATACCACCGGAACGTATACTGGACTGATGCAGGGTGTCGTAGGAGAGTCTTATCATGTAGAAATCAATCTGCCGGACGGCACACTAATAACAAGTGCACCTGTGAGGATTCAACCAAGAGTTGGTATCGAAACAATTGATTATTCCGTAAGTGTAGAAACGATTATCAATACTTCTGGAAACAATGAGCAACGGGAAAATCTCAACTTATTTCTTTCGACCTCATTTCCAGAAAACGACAAGCCATTTATAAGATGGAGAATAGAAGGTGTCTACGAGTTTTTAGAAAAATATCCGATGGCATTGAACCCCAGAAGGTGCTATATAACAGATAATCTAGATATCAACAACGT
>CALIQO010000394.1 GCA_938044055.1 uncultured Saprospiraceae bacterium | reverse complement strand
CCTGGCTTAACGATTTCAAGCAGCTCAGTCTCGAAAATCAGCATGGAGTTCGGACCAATTTTACCACCACGTCCCTGCAAGCCGTAAGCCAAGTTCGCTGGAATGAACAAACGCCATTTGGAACCCACAGGCATCAGTTGTAACGCTTCCACCCAACCGGGGATGACGTTGCCAACTGGGAAAGTGGCTGGTTCTTTTCGATCCACAGAACTGTCGAATACAGTTCCATCTATGAGCGTACCATGATAATGGGTTCTTACTTTCTGAGTAGGTCCTGGCATTGCACCTGCTCCTGCTGTAATTACTTCGTATTGTAATCCACTAGGTAAAACAGTTACCTCAGCTCTTTTTCCGTTTTCTGCTAAAAATGCTTCTCCAGCTAATTTCACGTCTTTATTGCTTTCTTCTTTTAATTGATTCAAATAATTTCCAAATAATTCACTGGCCATAACCTTATCCATAAGCGTAGGTTCTCCATCCATCACATGCTTGATAGCGGATTTCAATTGGTCGTAGGATATGTCTTTAACGCCTTGTTGTTGCATGTTCTTAGCCATCATAAAACCGATGGCATAAGAAAGGCTATCCTTAGCGGTCGGTAATGTCTGTGCTTGTGTAATTGTAGCACTTAAGAACAATGCTACAACCGTACAATATTTAAATAATTTCATTCTGTTAATTTTCGATTAGGATATTTAATTCTTTACTTTCCTTTTAATTCACTATAGTATTTAAAGAAATATGGGATGGTTTCAATTCCCTTGTAATAGTTAAATAACCCATAATGTTCATTAGGAGAATGAATATCGTCGCTATCAAGACCGAATCCCATAAGAACTGTCTTAACCTTTAGTACCTTTTCGAATAAGGCAACAATCGGAATGCTTCCTCCGCCTCTTACAGGAATCGGTTGCGTACCGTAAGTATGTTCCATAGCTTTTTCTGCGGCTTTATACTCCGGTGTATCTGTAGGGGTTACTGCCGCTTCACCGCCATGATGAGGCGTCACTTTTACTTTTACTGAAGCTGGTGCAATGGCTTTAAAATGCTTGGTAAATAGCTTAGTAATTGTAGCGCTGTCTTGATTCGGTACTAGGCGCATGGATATTTTTGCGTAAGCTTTAGAAGGAAGAACCGTTTTAGCCCCTTCTCCTATGTATCCACCCCACATACCATTAACATCTAGAGTAGGTCTTATTGACGTCTGTTCTAGAACCGTATAACCTCTTTCTCCATGTGTATCTTTTATACCCAGTTCTCGCTTGTATTTAGCGATATTGAATGGAGCCTTATTCATCATTTTTCTTTCCTCCTTGCTCACTTCAACTACGTCATCATAAAATCCTGGAATTCTAATTTTACCATTCTTCCCTTTAAGAGAAGATATCATGTCGCTTAGTATATTTATAGGGTTTCCGACTGCACCACCATAGACCCCAGAATGGAGATCTTTATTGGGTCCAGTAACTTCTACCTCTAGGTAAGACAATCCCCTGAGTCCTGTGGTAATACTAGGAACTTTATTGCTGATCACAGAAGTATCAGAAATCAATACAACATCGCTAGCTAGTAACTTTTTATTTTTCTTGCAGAACGCGCCTAGGTTATCAGAACCAACTTCTTCTTCCCCTTCAATCATGAATTTCACATTGCAGGGGAGTTCTTTGGCTTTAACCATGGCCTGGAACGCCTTGATATGCATAAACATCTGTCCCTTATCGTCGCAAGCGCCTCTAGCAAATATGGCTCCCTTAGGGTGACCCTTCGTTTTCTTAACAACCGGCTCGAAGGGTGGACTATCCCACAGTTCTAATGGATCTGGTGGTTGTACATCATAATGTCCGTATACCAATACAGTTGGTAATCTCCTATCAATAATTCGTTCTGCGTAAACTATAGGGTGGCCTGCTGTCTTATGCACTTTGACATTTTTAGCACCTGCATTTCTGAAGTGCGCTGCTAGCATTGACGCCGTTTTCTTAACATCTTTAGCATAGGCTGGATCAGCAGATATAGAAGGAACCCGCAGTAATTCTAACAATTCTTCTAGAAAGATTTCTTTGTTTTCACTTATGTATGCTTGCGTCTTATTCATGATAAAATATGATTGGATAATGTGCAATAATACGAAATTATGATAGTAAAATTGTAGTAGACATGGGTCCTAGTTGCTGTAATAACATGGAAAAAAGCCCATTCTTCCTTGTCTAGCAACTTTTAAGCTTTATCTTTGCAGTCTTTTTGATATAAAGAATACGATTATGCCTAAGATGAAAACACACTCAAGCGCTAAGAAGAGATTTAAGGTGACTGGGTCAGGTAAGGTAAAAAGATTTCAGGCCAACACTTCTCACCTTATGAGAAAAAGGACTAAGAAAGCTAAGACCAGATTAAATGGTTCTACTCTTGTATCCGCTGTTGATCAGCCAAGAATCAAGAACCTACTTTGTAAGTAATTATTATTTTTTAACGAGAATACAGGAAAGAAGAATCCTAAACTAGGATCTCTGTATTGAACTAAAAACACAACATTATGCCTAGATCTGTAAATGCAGTAGCATCTAGAAAAAGAAGGAAGAAAATCCTTAAATCTGCCAAAGGTTATTTTGGTGCAAGAAAAAACGTCTATACAGTAGCTAAAAATGCTGTAGAAAAAGCTCTACAATATGCTTATAGAGACAGACGAAACAAGAAAAGAGCTTTCAGAAGACTTTGGATTGCGAGAATCAACGCAGCAGTAAGACCTCATGGATTGAGTTATTCTAAGTTTATTCACTTGCTTAATAAAGCTGAAGTAGGATTAAACAGAAAGGTTCTTGCTGATTTAGCGATGAATCATCCAGACTCTTTTAAAGCAATAGTCGATAAGGTAAAATAAACTTATCAAGCCGATAAAGGAAGGCCGATTACTCTCTGAGTGATCGGTTTTTTTTATGCCCGTATTGCTTCTACAGGATCAAGCTTAGCTGCTAAGAATGCAGGTAAGATTCCAGATATTATCCCGACAACAATTGATACACCTACCCCGAACATTATGTTCCAGAAAGACAATGACATCTGAAATGGAGATACAGCAGATATAAGGCTGACAACTCCTAGCACAAGCGCTAGCCCTAGCATTCCTCCGAATATGCAGAGAATGATGGCTTCAACTAAAAACTCAAGTAAAATTATATTTCTTTTAGCACCTAGTGCTTTTTTGATTCCTATGATATTGGTTCTTTCTCTTACTGAAACGAACATGATATTAGCTACAGAAAACATTCCTACAATTAGGGCAAATAAACCAATTACAATCCCTACCAGACTTAAAACAGAAAATAAATCATCAAGCAAGTCCGTTAACACACTCACTTCATTCAATGAAAAGTTGTCTTGCTCCAGTGGCTTAAGCCTCCGTTTAGCTCTCAAGATTCCAGTCACTTCCCCTTTAAGTTCTTCAAGACCATTTTCAGCTTTAGCTTTAATGTTCAGCATTCTGCCGACTGAACTCTTATCTTTTACACTTACGAATTTCTTAGCTGTGGAAAATGGAGTCCATATCACTTCATCGAAATTTATGAAGTTAAACATATTTTCTCCCTCTGCTTCCAATGTTCCCACTACCTGAAATTTCTGCCCAAATATTTTTACATTCTTACCCACAGGTTGTTCATTGCCAAACAATTCTGTCGCAACCGTATTTCCTAATATCAACTTGTTGGATCCAGTTCTTTCTTCTTGTGGGGTAAAATATCTTCCTCGTTCGATCTCTAACTGCTGTATCTTCTGATACTCCTGGCTAGAACCCATAATGAAGGCGTTGCTTACGCTGCTTGATTTATACTTAATCGTCCGTCCTCCTGTAAAAATGGTATAAGCAACTTGTTCTGCTAGTTCTGATCTACGTTTTATAAATTCATAATCCTCATAACTAGGATCTGGTCTTCTTGCATATTTCCAGTAATTCTGTTCAGGATCTTCATCCCATGGAAACTTATCCACGTAGATTACATCGCTTCCGAGCTCATTAAATCCAGAAACAATATTTTCCTGAAGTGAATCAACCGCAGACTTCACAGAGATTATACAGAAGATCCCTATTGATATTCCGAGCAAAGAAAGAAATGTACGCAGCTTATTGCCAGCCAGTGACTGAAATGCTTGTAATGAACTTTCATATATTACCTTAAGCAGGATCATAGACTAAAAGTAAAACTAATCTTGACATTGTTAATTAAGAATCGATCAATTGAGTGTTTTCTAGGTCCAATAGGCTAGAATTATTGCCACATTTCTTAAATAATCCCATACTTACCCGATTTCTTCGCTAAATAAGCCCCTTGGGGCTATTAAATTAAGGATGTCAAAGGAAGTATTGTAGGAAATATTTCTATTTTTGCAACCCTAAAATAAATAGTACATGAGGACAAAGTTATCACAATTTAATTTCGAACTAGATGAAAAACTGATCGCTCAGTATCCTGCTAAAGAAAGAGATGAGTCAAGATTGATGGTCATCCACAGAGATAGCGGAAAAATTGAGCATAAATCTTTCAAGGATGTAATTGATTATTTCGATGATGGTGATGCTTTCATTTTTAACAATACCAAGGTTTTTCCAGCACGGATGTATGGCAAGAAAGAAAAGACCGGTGCCAATATCGAAGTATTTCTCCTTAGAGAATTAAACACCGATGCACGCTTATGGGATGTATTGGTAGATCCTGCCAGAAAAATAAGAGTAGGCAACAAACTGTATTTTACAGATGAAGAAGGGAATGATGTCCTTGTTGCAGAAGTAGTAGACAATACAACTTCCAGGGGAAGAACAATACGGTTTTTCTATGAAGGTGATGATGCTGAGTTTAAAACTGTGCTAAAACAACTGGGAACTACACCTCTTCCTAAGTACATCGATCGTGAAGTAGAGCAGGTTGATCTAGATCGATATCAGACTATTTATGCTAAGGAAACAGGTGCCGTTGCGGCTCCTACAGCCGGACTCCACTTTTCTAAGAAGCTTATGAAGCAATTAGAAATCAAGGGAATCGATTTCTCTGAAGTTACCTTACATGTAGGATTGGGAACTTTTAGAAGTATCGATGTAGAAGACCTTTCTAAACACAAGATGGATGCTGAATACTTTAAAATTACTCAAGGTGCCAGCGACATTGTCAATAAAGCTAAGAAAGCCAATCGAAAAGTATGTGCAGTGGGAACAACTTCGATGAGGACCATTGAATCTGCTGTCTCTGCAACCAACATGCTTAAGGCTGCAGAAGGGTGGACCAATTTATTTATATATCCTCCTTATGAATTCAGCATCGCTAATGCAATGATCACTAATTTCCACCTTCCTAAATCTAGCTTGGTCATTATGGCTTCCGCTTTCGGAGGACACGAATTTATGAAAGAAGCATATGCAGAGGCTATAAAAGAGAAGTATAGATTCTATAGCTATGGAGATGCTATGTTGATTTTATGATATTATTAAGATCTTAAGGGAACCGATACCATACATATTATCGTAAGAATAGTGAATGTAATTGAGACACTTCATTTATTCATTTGGATCTAAGATAATATTAGCTAGATATGTATAGATGTATTTGATTATTGTTTTCTGTCTCGCTATAAATTTTGAGAATAAAAAATCTATCTATTC